>NZ_JBFULK010000024.1:0-57454 GCF_056400365.1 Paenibacillus sp. P5_B5 | reverse complement strand
GTTTGGACCAAGCACATGCAGAATCTGCGCAGTTATGGACTATACCATCAAAACACTGGCAGTATGATTTCAGCAGAGAAAATCACGGCAGGCAACTTTGAAGAATACGACTACTTTTTCACTAAAATAGAGAAACCTTCAATATATTTAATTCCATTCCAAAGTAAAACGAAATTGAGCATTCCCTTCAATCCACATTGGAAAATTCGTCCCCCACACATTGTTATGCAGATTATAATGCATCCCGCCGTCCAGTGAAGCAAAGGTTTGATCAAACTGAAGCAATCTTGGCTCCCCCGGAGATACTAACGGAGCATCCCAAGTCGTCAACTGCACATGCCCATCGGGCCCTTGATATCTCACCCCTAAGTTCACAGCATGCATGTTGCGATTGCCATTTTTGACAACGAATAACGGAGAGATCCACTGTCCCATTTTGCCAAGTTCCCATCGGTTTGGATTATCTACAAGTGGATTAATGGATAGCCAAGCAGCTTCTGGTAATCTGAATGCTTTTTTGTCCTTCCACTGCAGTGTGATATCTACACGGTCACATGACTTATCAAATGTATATTTCAGCAAAACCTCCTGTGGAGCTCCTGTATCCTTCACAATGTCTGAAGACAGAGTTAGCTTCACAACAATCTGATCCTCTGTACTGGAACTTAAATGCCATATACTTTGTAGAATAGGAGTATGTAGTTGATGTTCAGGTTTGGGTAAAGCAAATTCCATACCGGGCTTTCCAAAATCCCCCTCTGACCATGGATGTGTTGCTCTAATATTCTCTACATACTCATCGAACCAACGATCATAATTCGATTTGCCGAACGTTTCGTATCGATATAAACCAATGACATGTCCGGAATCTGCCCATAACTTCCCCTTCTGATCCTTAAGTCCATCGACTGAACCATCTCCTGCGAACTTCACATTAAATGTACCCAATCTATACCACTTGCCTACTTCCAAAGAAACGCATGATTCCCCCAAGTCTTCACAAGTGTCAAAGTTAGATAGCTTGTTAAGTGCCGATTTGGCCTCGTTCTGCAATTGAACGGGTAATGCTGCAATAGCCTGCTGAATGTATTCGCGCTGTTCCTGCCAAGAGCTCTCGAATTTGCTATAGGATTTGGAGGCAACCCAGTCTTTAAATAAATCAGAGGAATGATCATCTAAATTACCCATACTAAAAGCCACAACATAATTGTATTTACGTGAAGCATTGGGGTGTACCTGGTCGGTTGTTCTTGCCTCATCAAAATCTGTAACCGAATAATGCTCATAATCAGGAAGATACACCTGCTCGTTCATTCCCCAGGTATGCTCTGGTATAAGCAGCAAACGCTCGCTAAACTGATAATAAGCATCGCTGTCCACGTCCAGCACCCCATTATGTATCCACTCACTTCGCAAGCGAAGGAGTTCTCTATATTGAGATACCTTAATAGGATCGCTCCCTACGCCATGAATCCAGCTATCACCAATTTCATCCTTAATAATCGGGAGTTTGTCTCGTACTGTCATCAACCGTTCTGCAAAAGCATCCAGCGTCGAAGCTTTAATGGTTGCTCCTGGGTATAGCTCTGCCAGGTATTCCAACTGACATTGAATTTCATCAAGTGAAGGAGGACCGCAATTATCGCCAGTATGTGCGAATACTAGCACATCCTCTAGCCCTTCAATCTCCAATACTTTGCCATAATTATCCGCGTAATTGACAATCACTTCAGATCCATCCGGAGCTTGCCAGCGGAATAACGAGGGAACATTGGGTACTTTCGATGCCGGGTTAACACCGAGATGCAAATATTGAATACCAGATTTAACTAGATGAGGAACCATTGCAATCGTATGTCCAGGAACATCCGTCATTTTTGCGGCAATCGTTTGTTTGCCAAACTGCTTATCCAGTCTTTTTGAAAGCGATAATCCAAATTCAAACAGTGAAGGATCCATGAGCTCTGTATGTGTCGTAAAAGGTAGCCCATGCCAAGCAATTCGTCCATCATGGATAGCTTGTTCCATTCGAAGACGATCAGCCGGTGCCGCTGTTCGCAGATATTCATATATGAGCCAAGATCCTGTTGTCCATATGAAATCACAGCGACCATCAGGATGCATAGCCTGCTCAGATAGATCCAATGCCTTCGGTATAAATTGATTCATGTACTGATCAACGACATTTGCTGCCAAGTCTGTAAATCCAATATCCAGATGCGTTTTAAAAATGACATGAACGGTTTTGACTGCTGTATTTGACATATGACTTCCTCCCCATTGACTTCTAATATCCTTAATTTACCTCTTTATCGCCCTGCTTACAATTCCTTGAATAATGTATTTTTGCTAAAACAGGTACAAAATAAGAAGCGGTATATTCTCTCCCTGTTAACGAGCCTTGAATAATGTGATCCAGTAGCTGAGCGAACGAGATGCCCGCCGCTAGAGCGCTCTTGGGAAACAGACTATTCATGGTCATGCCGGGTAGAGTGTTCACTTCCAATACGTAAGGGATGCCATTCACTAGCATCATATCGACTCTCGCGTATACATCACACTTCATGATCCGGTAACACATTAGCGCTGCTGAACGCACTCGCTCTTCGACCTCCGGGGGCAGCACGATCACTCGCTCATCGGCCTCACCGTCCGTGTATTTGGCCGTATAATCGAACCAGTCCGAATGAACCGATCGTATGCTGATGATGGGCAGCAATTCACCGTTCAAGATGGAACAAGTGATTTCTTCTCCGGGCATATATCGTTCGATCAAGATCGAATCATCCCAACGAAAAGCTTCCTCTACAGCGCTCCGAAGCGAATTCGGACTTGTGACCTTTTGAATGCCGATGCTTGAACCGCCAGAATTAGGCTTAACTATAACCGGATACCCTAACCGTTCGACGGCTTCCGCACAGTAATCATCCAACCTGTTCCAGCATAACCAATCGGGCGTTGTGATTCCCTCATAGCGCAGTAATCGCTTGGTAACTTCCTTGTTCATGCACATGCTGCTAGCGAGTACGCCGCTTCCTGTATAAGGGATACCTAACGTTTCTAGCGTACCCTGCACCGTTCCATCTTCCCCATACGTTCCATGAAGCGCAAGTAGTGCTATATCGATCCCTTGCACCTTCTCAATCAGCTCATTTCGCTGTGAAATCACGATGGAAGTCACGTCATATTGATTGTGATCCAGATGCGACAGCATTTCCTTACCTGTCTGGATCGATACCTCGCGTTCCGATGAAATGCCACCCATAATGATGCCAATCTTCATGTCTGCACCTCTTTAACCCATTAGTTGTTTGGCCATCTCGCCAATAATTCGAATTCCCTTGATAATATCTTCATCTGCTACTCTGGAAAATCCAAGCCGCATCGTATGCTTTCCCTTGCCATCGGTGTGAAACACGTCCCCTGGTGTGAAAATAACCCCTTGCTGAGCGCACGCTTCCAGCAGCTTTCTCGTATCAAAGCCTTCATCGAAAGCGAGGAAAAGATGCAGCCCACCGTCGCCCGATAAGTTCGTGTAAGGAATGTAGGCTCTACAGCATTCCAGCGTCCATTCGTATTTGCGTTTGTACGTAGTCCTTGCTTTTTTTAAATATTTTTCCAAGTTACCATTGTGCAAATATTGATAGAGAATCGATTGATCGATGGTCGATGTATGGATGCTGCGGGCACGCTTGATGCTCTCCAGGTAATAGATCAGCTCTCGGTCGGCCAGCACCCAACCCACGCGAAGCCCAGGAAACAGCACCTTGGAGAAACTGCCTACGTAGATCACACTGTTGCCTAGGCCTGCCGCTGCGATAAGTGGCGAGACATGAGAGCCCGAATAGCGAAGCTCCTCATTGAAGCCGTCTTCGATGACCGGGACTTGATAACGAGACATCAGCTTCATCAGTGCGACCCGCTTCTCAGCCGACATCACGATACCAGTCGGATTATGATAAGAAGGGACGAAATAAGCACAATCGTAGGCTTGCCTGGACAAAGCATGTTCCAGCTCGCTTAGGTTGATCCCATCCTGTTCCATACCGATCCCGGTAATCTCGAATCCATGCAGCTTGAGATTCTTGATCGCGGTATTGTGGGTCGGATTCTCGCAGATGACAGTACCATTCTTCCTGCTCAGGGCGGATAAGATCATATCGAAGCCTTCTGTGAAGCCATTCGTAATTAATAGATCTTTGCCTTTCAAATCGACGCCCTTGTGCCCCATGTAGCGCAGCAAATAGTCAATAAGCGGTTTGTATCCCTTGGCGTAGCCGTAGTTCAGCACCACGTTCCCTTCCACGGCCATCCGATCCAGAAACGCTCGCTTAATATTGTCTAAATCGAATAAGGTTTCGTCAGGGGCAATGCTGGTGAAGGAGATCGTCCCTTTCTGGGCGCGTATTCCGTGCTTCATCAGGTCAAGCTCCTCGGCTAGAATGGCATGCTCGTTCAGGCGTGCCTTCCAATCCAGCTGCCATGAAGGGGGCGCAGCATTGGTGGCTGAGGAGGTAATATAGGTTCCTTGGCCTTTCACGACATATACGAAGCCATCCTCCACTAAGCCTGTATAAGCTGCGATCACAGAATTGCGGCTCACATGCAGCAACGTACTGAACTCGCGAGTGGAGGGGAGCTTCTGGTTGTCCTGCAAGGCTCCTTCCAGGATTAGCCGTTTCACGTAATCCATCACCTGAATGTACACCGGTCGTTCATGAATCAGTTCGAAATCATTATACAAGTAAGATCACCCCACATCGTTATCTTGGCACAAAAATCCGTCATATAAAAGAACCACGACCCTGGATTTTTCTTCCGGTTGTGGTCTGTTCAACCGAGACTACGGATGGATTACCACACCGTTTTCATTGCATCTCATGCCATAACCGACCATCCAATTTCTACAAGGTCTATAATTCGGTTATAAGGTTACATTAACATCATGAGACTATGAGAAAGAAGGCCACCTCTATGAAAAATACACCTATGAAACGTTGGCTTATCGTACTTGGTACTATTATCATTCAGATGGGTCTTGGGACAATCTACACCTGGAGTTTATTCAATCAACCTCTCGTAACTAAGTTCGGCTGGGACCTCAGTTCTGTCGCAATGACCTTCTCTATAACTAGTTTTTCACTGGCTATTTCAACACTTTTTGCAGGTAAATTGCAAGACAAGTGGGGTATTCGTAAGCTGATCACGATCGCAGGATTGGTACTTGGTCTTGGTCTCATCGCAAGCTCACAGGTAAATTCATTATTCCTCATATATCTACTAGCTGGCGTGGTCGTTGGATTCGCAGACGGTACTGCTTATATCACTTCATTATCTAATTTGATCAAATGGTTCCCGAATAAAAAGGGTCTGATTGCAGGAGTATCTGTGGGCTCTTACGGCATGGGTAGCTTGATTTTCAAATATATCAATTCTGGGTTTATCAATTCAGTAGGTGTGTCGCAAGCGTTCCTAATATGGGGAGTTATTGTGATGATCATGGTTATATCGGGCGCTCAAATTATACGTGAGGCTCCTGTGGCTGATCAGGTGAGTTCGACTCAACTTTCTCATAGTGATGACAAGAATTTCACAGTCAAAGAAATGCTAAGAACCAAAGAAGCTTATCTCTTGTTCATTGTCTTCTCTACCGCATGTATGAGTGGATTGTATCTTATTGGTATTGTAAAAGACATCGGGGTGCAATTGGTTGGACTGTCTGTTGAAAGCGCAGCGAATGCAGTAGCTATGATCGCCATCTTTAATACAGCTGGACGGATTACTCTTGGTGCACTGTCGGACAAGGCAGGTCGGTTACGCGTCGTCGCAGGTGCTTTATTTGTTACTACGCTTTCAGTACTTGTGTTGAGTTTCGTCCCATTAAACTATGGAATATTCTTTGCTTGTGTAGCAGGAATTGCCTTTTGTTTTGGTGGTAACATTACCGTATTCCCTGCGATTGTCGGAGATTTCTTCGGTCTGAAGAATCACAGCAAGAACTACGGAATCATCTACCAAGGATTTGGTCTAGGTGCATTATCCGGTGCATTCATTGCCTCCATCACAGGAGGATTCAAACAAACGTTTATCGTCATTGGAATTCTCTGTATCATCTCTCTTATTCTGATCACCTTTCTTAAACCTCCTGTTCGAGGTAAAGTGAAGAAGAAACAGATGCATTTGGAATTATTAAAAAGACCAGAATGAAGGTCACTTTTCTCACAAAGTGTCTATCTTTCTGGTCTTTTTAATCTTAGAACATCGCCTTTTTCAATTTCTGTATATAGAGGGCTCTAATAATAATAAAGTATACGACTTGCACGATGAAGTAACCCACTACGGCGGTTAATGAGGAACGTATCGTCGTATCCATACCTAATTCTGGACGAATGAGCTCCACCGTTATAATGGCCCCTAGGGATGCGATAAATAGCGGAAGAAAGAATAGAACAGCAAGTTGGATCGAGGCTGATTTACTCATCTCTTGTTCTGTCAGACCTATTCGCGATAATGATTGATACATACGTTGATCTGACTTCAAATCACTGTACAGTTTGAAATATAAGAAACTAACGGATGACACTGAGAACATAGCGGCAATAAAGATCCACACGAATTTAATAATGCTAAATTCTTGTTTCATTTGTAAGTAGTCAGTCGCACGCAGAGAGATGTATCCTAAGTCTTTATTCATGATCGTGTTGATCTCTCCAGTGACCTTTAACTCCTGTGAATTCTCCTGCGGCAAATGATCATTCGACCATTCCGGTATCTTATACAATACAGTAGCCGATGGTGTCTGAGCATTCGGACTACTCAATACTTGCTCAAACAGATCGTTATATCGTTCATCAGACAATACGACTAATCGAGCCTCATAGATCTCCGGCATGGCTGCCGATTGTTGCATCAACACATCAAATGATGAGGTTTGATTAAATGTGAGTGTTGGATAGGTTGTAAATCCCTCTGTTTGCTTTTGCCCAGAAGGTGTAAACGTATTAGAAGAATTGTTAAGAACAACTGCTTCTTGATCCGCTAGAACATCGATACCCGGGAGTTTATAAACCCCGACTAATTGCTTGTAGTCTGACAAACTAATTAATCCGAACGAACCAGAAATCTCTTCTTCAAAGTTCACATGTACACTTTCAATTTGTATCTTGTCATACTTGATTTCGTTGCGATCTAAGATCTGATCGATCCTGAGGACATCCTGATCCCAATTGGGAGTTACCGTATCATAGGATTTATATTGAATCGCGAACGGATTGTTGTTGAATTCCCGTTTGTTCTGAGCGTCACCACTCAATACAATACTAAGGAACCCGCAAGCCATCGCGGTAACGACTGTGATGATGAAGAAGATACGTGCACTGTCTTTGATTTTGTAAGCCATCTCTGACAGCCAGAGTAGATTGACTCCACGGTAAAAGAAAGCCTGACTACGCTTCATAAGACGGATCATATACACACTTAGCTGTGTAAAAAAGAAGTACGTGCCGATTGTACCTAAACCAAGTACGTATATATACGTCTGACCAATATCCTTCTGTGCTAGGAAAAAAGCGCCACCAATACAGGCTGCCGACAGGAGTGACAGGAATATCGATGCTTTCGGCTCTGTTTTGGGTTTACTACTCCCTTTCAGTAATTCCAACGTTTGTTGCTTACGCAGAAACAACGTCGTTGTGAACGAGATGATAATAAAGAGTGCTGCAAAGGCTCCTGCTGTTAACCCTATCGCTTGCGTTGGGAAATAAAAGTTCAGTCCTTCAAGACCCGTCATTTCGGCACTTAACAATAAGAAGAGTTTGGAGAATAATAGACCGAAACCTAGCCCACTCCCAATGGAAAGTGCTCCGATGATTAGATTCTCCATAAATACAATCGTATAGATCTGGGATTGTTCCGCACCAAGTATCGTTAATATGCCAAATTCCTTCTTCCTCGCCTTAAGAAAGGAACTAATCGAATACAGGACAAAGACGAATGAGAAGAAGAATATAACATATTCTGCCGCTTGCATCCCCACTTGAATGGACATCCCAAGTTCGTCGCCCATTAGTGCAGGGTGAAACATGAAGATCGCATACGAAAAGAAAATCGACACTGAGAATGTACTACAGAGAAAGTATGCCACATAAGCACGTGCATTACGGGTGACATTGTTCCAGGCGAATTGACTAAATGTCACGTGACTCGCCCCCTAAGAATGACAACGTGTTAATGATCTCTTGATAAAATGTCTGCTTATTCTCTCCTCGGCGTAGTTCATTGTGAAGTTGACCGTCTTTGATAAAAATAATACGCTGACAGTAGCTAGCCGCAACCGGATCATGCGTCACCAAAAGGGTCGTTGTATCATCTTCACGATTCAACGTCTCTATCATTCTCATTACATTACGAGCAGAGTTGGAATCAAGATTACCGGTAGGTTCATCCGCAAGTAATAGTGAAGGCTGATGAATGACGGCTCTGGCAATCGCTGCGCGCTGACGCTGACCACCGGATATTTCATATGTGCGCTTATCTAGAATATCTGCAATCCCAATTCGTCCAGCAATCTCATCAACACGTATATTCATCTCAACGACACTTTTACGATCAAGCGATAGCGGTAAAACGATATTTTCTTTGACTGTCAACGTATCTAGAAGATTGAAGTCTTGAAACACAAGTCCGAACTCACGGCGGCGAAACGACGCTAGCTCTTTCTTCGATAAACCTGTTGTTTGTTTATTATTAATGCGTATTTCGCCTGAAGTCGGTGTATCAATCGTAGAGATTAAATTGAGTAACGTCGTCTTCCCGCTTCCTGACGGTCCCATAATGCCTACAAATTCTCCCTGCTGTATCGTAAATGTTATATCCGATAATGCTTTATAAGATACTTTGCCGTTATATATCTTACTTACTTGATTAAGTTGTAATGTCTCCATATTCAATCACTCTGCCCTTCAGTTGTGTTACATATAACTTACCGTAATCACATATAGGGGTCGACTTGTTAACCTTACACTTTCCTTACATTGATGTAAGATAAGTCTCTTGTGCAGCAAAGGTCATACGGATCGTTGTCCCTGACCCTTGAACAGACTTCACGTCAATCGTATGTGTTAAGCGACGACATACTTCCTTGGCCATATATAGGCCCATTCCTGTTGACTCACGGTACAATCGCCCGTTCTCCCCTGTGAAATGTGCATCAAATATGCGAGGAATATCCTGTGGTGCAATGCCAACACCGTAATCTTCGACTTCAATTACAACCAAGTTATTTTCTCTAGACAAACGAATATCTAGATGATTGGATTTCATTGAATAACGTACCGCATTCGTTACGATCTGAGAGAGGATAAAAGCTAGCCACTTCTTATCCGTTATGATGATCAAACCTTCCTCTCCGTGAACGGATGGATACAACTCATTTTTAATCAATAGACGCCGGTGATCACGTAATACTTCATTTAACAGCTCAAGCATATCCGTTGGTTCGAGAAAGAAGTCCAATTCAAAGCTCTCCAGACGTGACATATACAAAACCATATCAAGCCCCTTCTCCATCCGATCTAGCTGCTCCTGGATATCTACAAATATCGGATCGGGTCGCCCTTTAACCAGTAGATTCGCAACCGATAGAGGGGTCTTCATTTGATGAACCCATTGATTCATAAACAAGATATGCTGTTTCTGGTGCGACTCAAACTGTTGTACGTCTTTTATATACAGCTGGTATTGCTTATGCAATAATGCCTCAGTCCGCTTGGCTGCATAGGTGTTAGCTTTCAGTTGCAAGGTATCATCAAGCTTATTCATGGTCTCTACTTGAGATAGAAGCTTATAGAATGAACGATTTTGAACATAACGAATAATTAAGTAAAGACCTAGTACGACAAAGCCAAGCAAGAAAATATACATGAGTAATGATATATTTGTGAATCCTGCTAGCCAAAGAACTGATAGTAGTAAGCATAATTGCAGAAGATTCATAGCGATCAGCATCAGGTGATCTTTTACAAAAAGCTTCATATATCGTCTCCTATCTTCAGCCTGTACCCTACCCCTCGGATCGTTTCGATCGATTGTTCGAGACCCATGACCTCAAGACTCTTCCGTAATCGTGTAACGTAGACATTAAGTGTATTCTCTCCTACGTAACGATGATCATCCCATAGCGCATCCAGTAAAAAAACGCGACTCACCACTTGATTAACATGCTCCATTAATAGGGATAGTAAGGTCGTTTCTTTGAAACTGAGTTCTACTGTGACACCATTATAGGAAAGTTCTTGTGTATCCACCTTCAAGCTCAGTTCCCCAGCCATTATGGTGGTCGGAGCCGACGCATAATCTCCATACGCTCGTCTTAATTGGCTTTCTACTTTCGCTAGCACCACTTCCGGATAAAAGGGCTTCGTGATGTAGTCATCCGCTCCGTTCTGTAATGCCACGACTTGATCCATCTTATCTGCACGTGCAGATATAAAGAGAATTGGACAAGTCGATATGGTGCGAATCTGTCTGCACCAGAAGAATCCATCGAATTTCGGTAAATTCACATCGAGCAGAACCAAATGTGGCTTAACCTCTTTGAACTGTTCCAGTACGGTCCCAAATTCTGTAATCGCTTGAACCTGATAGTTATATTTCTCTAAGTGCTCCTTCAGTAATTTCCGTAACTGAGGATCATCTTCAATGATTAAGATCGTCTGCATCATCATCACTCCTACAAGTCGTTCTATGTACCGAGGATAACCTAGGAAGTGAAAAGGCGCAAGCAGCTTGTCCCATCGGACGTAACCTTACATCGTTGTAAGAAAAGTGTAATCTTAATCTATCGGAACTACTGATGAGATCTGGTAAGGTTTAAGTCTAACCTTTACTAAATATACGACTTAGGCGGTCATCAGAAAGGAATTCCCTTATGAAAAGAATGATTACTCTTGATGTTCTTCGCGGATTCGCGCTGCTAGGCATTATCTTTATTAACATTGAGCAAATGGTTTATGTGAATAGTGACTTTAGTGCACTCGATCTCATGCTCTCCAAAGTGTCGTTTGTCGCAATCAACCACAGATTCTTTGTTATCTTCTCCTATCTATTCGGTGTAGGGTTCTATATCTTCACTTCTAGAGCCAAGGCTAAAGGACAAAGTCCTATAAAGCTATTTATCCGCAGGCTACTTATTCTACTCATCATCGGTGCTATTCATCATATCTTTCAACCTGGAGAAGCACTATTGATTTATGCGATCATAGGGTTCTTACTTATTCCGTTCCACCGTGCCAAACCTACGATCGTGCTATCTTCCGGGTTGTTCTTCACCATAGCAGGCTGCTGGTTAGGCTTCCCAGTTCTTGTGCTTGGCATGTTCTTGCTCGGACATTGGACAGGCCAAATCGGACTATTCGAAGATCCTGAGCGCTACAGAAGAGGCTTGAGACGAACACAAATCACAACATTCGTGTTAATCGTTCCGATGTATTTCGTTCAAGAAATGATTCTGAATGAATCAGGTATGTTAGACGTTGCACTAGCGGTGGGTGGACTTCCCCTCAGCGTGTTCTATGTCACGACGATTATCCTACTCATGCAACGAAGCTCCGTTCAGCGTCTACTCACGCCGTTAGCCAATATAGGCAGAATGGCACTGACTAACTATCTGTTACAGACCGTTATTATTCTTACACTCGCTCATTCGCTCAACTGGTTCGATAATGTGCATCGCTCTACACTCTATCTAACGGCTGTTCTTATTCTTATTGGACAGATGATAGCCAGTACACTTTGGCTGCGTCGCTTTAAAATGGGGCCTATTGAATATGTATGGCGTGTGGGGACGTATGGGAGGATTAAATTGTAGCGATTTTATCATGGAAGACATCCCTATTGATTTTGGTGTTTTTCATGATGATATTAATTACATTAATGGCCTCATCGGTCTAGACATCATTAAGAATAGCAACATGGTCATTGATCTTCATCGGATGGAAATGTATCCGGCAAGCCTCAATCACGATTAAAATAGGGACGTGAATAGCTCACGTCCCCATTTCGTCCCCAACTTCCTCTATTCACTCACTCAAAACCCTTATAAATCAAGGAACAAACAGCTTATGATCGATCCGCATCTTATTACAAGTGCAATTTCACCTTCTGCGCGGCTGTTATCTATAACGATCAGACGGTCAAGCAAATGAAGGTGAGAAAGTAAATTTTGAATTGAAGTGTCATGTCGTCTGATAATATCCTCAGTAGGAATATCATGCCCGCCATTACTAACTCGAGCCGCAACTCTTTCAATATTTAAACGATAATCACCCAGACCAACATAAAACATTGTAACTTCGAATCCGCTTGCATTGGCATCAAACGCTCACATGTGGCTTTGACAACCCGACTTCTTCGACGGGAATATGATCTTTAATGCTCGGAATTTCACCAAACATCCCATTACTTCTATGATTAATATTTGCCCTTTGTAAGCAGAGAAATCTATGTCACTTTGATTGAAACCAATTTTCACGGCACTACTCCTCTTTAATCAAATTGTTCTTTTAGCAATCCCACTCGTTGTTCATTTCTGTATGGTATTTTTGATGGAACTCATCAAAATACTTACTGAATACTCTTATTTCATCAAGGTATGAATCTTCAGCGTCTGTTAAATCACCATAAACTCCAGCTTTAGCTAAATCAAAACTGTCGTCAATACCGTATAGGTTGTAATACTCTTTTTCATTATACAGCCCAGTTCGAACTAAAAGCCTTGTACTGCATTTTATCGCTTGTTCCATTTGCATTTGTTTTCGATTGATTTTTTTATACAATACACCAAGCAATATCTTTACTGAGTAATTATCTTCTGTTACCTTGCTTAAGTCCAACAATTTTCCTTCAATATCATCAATTTTTGCGTTAGACATTAAAGAAAGTTCTATAATCTCATATGGTGGATCTTCCTTTACTTCAATTACTTTGTCACACCAATCAATGATTTCCTTTTTGCTCCATATGCCACAACCAAGCCCAAGCATATAAATATAAGTTAGTGATGCAAAAAAATCCATGAATTACCCACCTACTCCTATAAAATCGCGATCTTATTACAGACCTCTCGTCTTACTAAGCCATTCTTCGTTATTCCAAAGCACAGGCATTGCTCCTACAGATTGAATATGTAATTGAGGGTCACTCGAATGCAAAAAAGCCATCAACTTTTTTTGGTTTCCGACAAGTAATTTCCATGAATTATCTTGGATAATGTCCAGCACATGGTATGCAGTATCTTTATCTCGTTCATTGAATTTGTCGAAGTTCTTGAAGACCAGAACAAAACCTTCATTGCTAGAGACAATGTCGGAAAGGCAATCATTAAACGCATCTAGGTTTTTACCGTAGTATTCTGGGAACTCAAGAGTATTACCTAATTCCAAAAGACAAGTATCCTTATCCCATGATTCACAGTCAAAGAGATATATTTCAAAACCTTCATTTCTTATATTTTCAGTGTATTTTTCTAATATGCTTTGTCTCCAAAACATAACTATAGAACCGTTCATCATCAACGACTTCCATAATACTTCTCGCTCCATCTATCTAACCCCCAAACAACTTTCATCAGAACAATTACCTAAACCTATTGTACCATATGTTGGTAATTCCCCTTTCGTATCGTAAAAATTTTTACGTCTGGTTGCTGAGAAGATGTGTACTGCCCGATATTGATAACAGAGACATTCATTTAGCTGTAATCCACCCCCCCGAGTGTCCTATGGCATCCAACTCCCGCTCCCTTGTGAAGACAAAAAAATACCCTCTCAATGAAGAGAGGGCAATCCCACATTAACTTCTCATTCGTTATTTCCGTTCCAAACTAATAGTGAACAGCACTCCACATGTACAGTATGCGGGAACATGTCCACCGGCTGCACGCATTCGGTGCGGTAGCCTCCGTCCTCGAGCAGACGGAGGTCACGGGCTAGTGTCGATGCGTTGCACGAAACGTAGACGATGCGGCGCGGCCGCATCGCAAGAATCGACGCGATGAGCTCCGCGTCGCATCCCTTGCGTGGTGGGTCTACGACCACCACGTCGGCGTTCATCCCCGCGCGCTGCCACGCGGGGATCACTGCTTCGGCGGCACCGACGCCGAAGTCAACATTCGTAATGCCGTTTAACTCGGCATTACGCTTCGCGTCCGCGATCGCCTCCGGCACGATCTCGACGCCATACACCTTGCGTGCATGCCGCGCAAGGAACAGCGAAATCGTTCCGATGCCGCAATAGGCATCGATCACTTCTTCATCGCCAGTTAACGCGGCGTACTCTAACGCCTTCCCGTACAAGACTTCCGTCTGTACAGGATTCACCTGATAGAACGATCGCGCGGAGATTGCGAACTTCACATCTCCGATATAGTCATAGATGTACTCTTGTCCCCAAATGACACGCGTCTTCGAGCCAAATATCACATTCGTCTTCTCACGGTTGATGTTGTGAACAATGGATACAACCTCAGGCAATGCTTCCCTAATCCCTGCAATCCACGCATCCACTTGCGGAATCTTTTCTCCATTCGTCACTAAGACCACCATGGTCTCACCCGTCCGGAAGCCCACCTTCACAACAACATGGCGAAGCAGACCGCTATGGGTTTGTTCATTATAAGCAGATACGCCTAAGCGTCGGCCAATCTCTTTGATCTTAGCTACAACAGTATCATTACGTTCATGCTGAATTAAGCAGCTATCCATATCAATGATGCGATGACTTCCCTGTGCATAGAAGCCACCTACTAATCCACCTTGCTCCTCGCCAAGAGGAACCTGAGCCTTGTTCCGATAACGCCAAGGGTCCTGCATACCAAGAGTTGGATAAACGACAATCCCAGAATCAGAGGAGTCAGCAGCTTCTTGTCCCGCTACTCTCAACTTCCCAATCCGCTCCAAGTTGTCGACGACTAGCTGGCGCTTCCAGCGAAGCTGCGCTTCGTAGCTGAGGTGCTGGAGCTGACAGCCACCACATTTACTGTAAATTTCACAAGGTGCTTCAATCCGATCAGCACTATTCTCTAGCACGCGTATCAGCTTACCGTAGCCATATTGCTTTTTGAGCTTAACTACCTTAACAAGTACCTTCTCACCGGGCAGTGCCCCAGGAATAAAAAGGGTAAAGCCATCTACACGGCCTACCCCTTCGCCTTCATGTCCAATGCCAACGACTTCAGCAATGTACTCGCCATTCTTAACAACCGGTATTTCCGTGCGATTCATGTATGTTCACTCCGTAACTTCAACAATAAAACAAATTATTGTAAATTTATGTTTATCCTTCACTTGTCAGATAGACTCTACTCTTTAAGGTACCCTTTACCTCGGTAAGTCGAGTGTCCTGATGGATCGATGCAAATATCTATATGATTAGGTAAATTCTCAATTACACATGGAAGAATGCCCCCAAGCTCTCCGTCAACATTCAACTGAACATAGTCTGGCGAGGTGACTTCAATGCGTTTGGAATGGAACTGAATGACATGTGGATCATTCAGATGTTCGCCTCGCAGTGCTAATGTAGCGATTCGGATGAATTCTGCTAAATTACATTTGCGTAAGACCGTTACTTCGAACAGACCATCACTAAGACTGGCACTAGGTGCTAGCTTTTCAAGACCTGCAACCGAGTTACTATTCGAAATCAGGAATATCATGACTTCTTCTTGCAGCTCAATCTCCTCAGACTTCAAATGCAGCTCTATTGGCTTAAGCCTAGGTAGCTTCTCAAGTCCCTTCATATAATAAGCAAGCTGACCTAGTAGAGTCTTCAGCCGGCTTGGCACCTCATAGGTCAGTTCGGTGAAAGAGCCTCCGCCCACAATATTAATGAAATAGTTATCATTCACCTTACCTACATCAATACTTTTCGTATTGCCTGCGGTAATCAGATCACATGCAGCTTCCCAATTACGGGGAATAGCAAGCGCTCTGGCAAAGTCATTCGTCGTTCCAAGCGGCAGAATTCCTAAGGTTGGACGATGTTCCTTCTCTGCCATTCCGTTAATAACTTCATTGAGCGTGCCATCTCCACCTGCGGATATAATGACATCGAACCCACGTTCAACAGCTTCAGCAGCCGCACGTGTTGCGTCACCTTCTCCAGTTGTCGCATGAGTCGATGTTTCTAAACCCTGACTTTCGAGGCGCTGTAGAATATCAGACAGTCTCCTGCGCATTTCTTCGCGACCGGATGTTGGATTATAAATAAGCCTTGCTCGTTTGACCATACCCTTTATCACCACTTCAATCTAAATATAACAAGCTTGGTATAAGTTAACCTTATATATGGTTTCTCAAGTTGTTATTTGGAATTATCACTTTTATTAACCTCATGCTATCTAATCAACTATACAATGTCAACTTGGTCAGGCGAATAGACGATCTGTTAGTCAATCAACCTCACTTCACTCGAACTCATGTTCTTCTTATAACTTCTTGAAAGACGAAAAATCCCACTTTACAAAAAGTAAAATAGGATTGATCTTATCTACAAATAATTTACTTATGATTCCTTGCGATCTATGGCTCTACACAAACGATTCTAACGATCTAATCTGTCAAGGGCCATCAAATAACCATCGTTACCATAATTCAAACAACGTTTAACACGAGATATCGTTGCGGTTGAAGCGCCTGTTTCAGCTTCAATCTGATTATAGGTATAGCCTTTGCGTAGCATACGTGCTACCTCTAAGCGTTGGGACAATGATTGAATCTCATTCACTGTACATAGATCATCGAAGAATACATAACATTCTTCCACATCCTTTAGCGTTAGAACCGCTTCAAATAATTGATCAATAGCCTTATCATTTAATTTCTTAAGCTGCATATCATTATCAACCCCTACTAACTATTAGCTACTAGTATGTGAAGCCATAAATATAAACGGACATATACCTTTTCGACACATGTCTGCTTAAATCCTTCCTTTACTTTAGCATAACGTTAAAATTTTTATGCGTTAACGATGTAAAATGTGACCATGCATGACAGGAGTCCAATCCGCTTATATAACGATCACATACAATACAAGAAGAAGATCAATAAGAACACGTTTGACCGTCTGAGTTAGACGGATAAGTTTCAATCTCTATTCATTTCTCTATTCATAAGGAACAGAAAAACATGAGGTTCACTAGGTTTACACCTTGAATAAAGGATTGTGATTAGCGTGAATAACTACAATCAAAGCTTCGGCAATGGATCGGATAATGCAAACATACTTGCATTTGGCAATCCAGGTGGCGGTCCTCCAGCTCCCGATGATATTTATCCAGGAATCAGTAATAATCTAGGGAATGCAACTGGCAATGCGTTTGGGGATCAATCTCTTCCCTCTAACCTACCAGTCCCAGTTGCACAGGTGACCGAAGTGGTCACTGCTGATCGCGCCGGCGGTATCGCAAGTTTGCTGAGCTTTAATCAGCTCAAGGGATACCTCGATCGTATGGGCGGAATTGACGGAATCGTCAACACCTTCGGTAAAGTGCAAGGCTTTATGAAATCCGTTACCCAAATGGCACCTATGATCAAAATGCTATACAATACTTTCGGTGGTAGCAAGACTAAAGGCGGTATTAACTCAGCCAAAGCCTCTACTCCTAAGTCCAAGCGCAAGGCTTCCAACAAAAAGAAGAACTCTGTCACCACGAAGAAGAAATCAACTAGCCCAACCAGCAAACGTAAACGCTAAAGAGCTCATGAGCAGACGTTTACCCTACACAGATGCGGTATGCGGTCGTCGGACGATCTGTGCATCTCAGACGACCCCTGTTTATTACGATCCGATTGTTACAATCGTTCCAATGGGTACAATTTGCACCCACGTATTACCTGAAAGTAATGGAACCTCTTTGCCATTCAGAAAGGCACGGATAATACCATTTTTGCGTTCCCAGGTTATGTTCTGTGCTCTGCCCTCTTGAATAATAATACCTTTACCAGGACCCATTACATCGACGTCCCGACGTCCTTCTTTGTCGAGTACTTTATGCTGTGCTTCAATGATCATTAAATTCTTAGCAGTAAGCTGCTGGTTGGTTTCCTTGTCCAAATGCGGTTTACCGAGCATCGAGCGCTTATATAGTTTACTAGTCAGATCATATTCATAGGATACTTTGTAGCCCATAAGATAGGGAATCTCGATCGTTTGAGCGCTTTGCTCTAGAAACACACGAGAATTCTCACTCGCATAAGTCAGGCTACGCTCATTCCATTCCTGACGAAATTTACGCTTCACGACGCCTTGTCCAATTTTTTCAGTAGATGTATATAAATTATGTGGTGCTTTACGTTCTTTGGACCGCCAGTAGAAAGCATCATCCCCATACACTTGGTCGAGGTGATTGGTTTTCTTCTGCTGCATCATAGCCATCGCATCTGAGCTCCAGCCCGCATGGACAAGTACAGCATCATAGCCATCACCAATTTCTACAAAATAAGGCCGCATCGACCGAACAGGTCCGATCGTATCTACCTTCTGGCTCTGATAGATCGCAAGGAACCGCGTGATTTCGCCTTCTGCCAGTACTTCATACACAACATCCGCTTTATCTAAGCCAGTTTGAGGACGAGCCTGCGGTGAATTCTCGACTGTTATGAGAACTGGGCGAGTCTGCATCGGTTCACTAGCTGGAAGACCCGTGAGCGGCATACGATAACCACTTGGCGTCGGTGTCGGCTCAGCTGTCGGCTGAATAGTAGCTACTGGGATCGGAGTAGGAACGACTTCTTCAGATGTTTCCGTAGAACAGCCTGTTATTGCAACTAGAAGGATTACCCCTATAAGCATTACTAACGCATTCTGTCGTAAATATCGATTTCTCTGAGCCGTATTTCTACTCTTCATACATATGCCATCCCCACTTATTTTTGTTTATGTGCTACACTTTACTTTAAATAAGATGAAATCTGACGAAACGCGAGGTACATAATATGAACGATTCACCTGTCATTCTGTTTGATGGCGTCTGCAACCTCTGTAATGGAGCAGTTACGTTCATCATTCGTCGTGATCCTACGGAACGCTTCATGTTTGCTCCTCTACAATCAGAAGCTGGTCAAAGGCTACTGCTTGAAGCAAGAATACCTTCCGATTCAAACGATACGATCTTGTTAATCGAGCAAGGACAAGCCTACACACAGTCTACTGCTGCGCTGCGCATTGCCAAGCGATTACACAGACCATGGCCTCTACTCTATATGTTCATCATCGTACCTAGACCCTTAAGAAACCACATCTATAAATGGATAGCTCGCCATCGCTACACTTGGTTTGGTCGTACAGATTCGTGCATGCTTCCCACACCTGAGCTTAAACGACGTTTTATCGATCAATGAATCGCTATTACTTTATCATTATTGTACAACTCTCGCAAATTTTTTGACATATTAATCCAACTATATATCCTGCTACCACCGAGCACGATGGTCTTCTGCCCAACCGATCATAGAATCAATTTCCAGCTTCTCGTCCTCATCCGTTATAACATAACCTGAGAACCGGCCAATCATCTGATGGACCTCGGAGTCGATAATCACGGCTTTCGTCTTCGCTATTCGCTCATAGAAAGGAACGAAAGTCAGCGAAATACGATCTGTTTTGACCGTCTGAAGTGTCCATGGATCCATATAACGATTCGAATCATACTTCCAGAGAATTTCCTCTCCAATTTTGCTTAAATGTCCATCGACAAGAATCCCGTTCTCTGTTACACCTGTGCCGTCCGTCCATTGACCACCGAATGTAATACCAATCGTACGACCATTCTGCACACCTGATGCTGAAGCCCAGTTCCAAGTCGATTTATATCGCCAGACACCTCTCCCAAAATCTAGACAGGCAAAAGCATTCGAAGGATCAAACGAATACTCCCTGTCGCCCCATACAATCTTACCCTTGGTTCTTAAACAGTTCTGCTTAGAAGTAAATTGAAACCGATCCGCACTCCAGGGAACAACTACATTAAGCGTATCATGCCCATCAGGACAGTTGATTTCTAGTTCTGCGGTTAGTAACCTCCCACCAAACTCTTCGCAGCGTACTTGTATGGTTGTGATACCGTTTTCATAAAAGAATGCAATTTGCATCTTTTTACTGGTGAATTCTACAGAAGCATTCACCTCATCAGGCATTTGACAGCCTTTACCTAATGGAACTACTAAAGTCCGCTCTTCGAATTCCATCGTTTTAAAATCTAGTAAATACATGAACATGACAGCTGCGTAATCAATGTTCGAAATCGTTACTGAGAACATACATTCCGGATTAGTTACGCACCAATAATTCCATTTCTTCTTGCGTAACGGATGACCTGTTACATTACAGCGTATAATCGGTTGTCTTGACCATCCAACACTGCTTAGTAACAGTTTGCCCTGTGTATCGCATAGATCAACCTGTTGTGTAATTTCCTTCTCATGTGTGCGATATACAGTAGATAGCAAATTGCGGATTATCATACTGTACCCCCCATGACTCCTATAATTGTCACAAAATTGTTACTATTATCGTATATAACCTCGACTAGCTCGTCAAGCTTATTCAACAAGAGCTAATTAACTTTTCTAAATTAAACATTTATTTATTCTAATCAAACTGCCATACACTCAAGCTTAACGAGCCGTATTGATAGCCTCGATAGAGCAGCTTGGCTTCATTACCTTGATCCCCCGCTCCCATCGCTAGTACAATTGGGACAAAATGCTCACTTGTTGGAACTGCTTCTTGAGCAAATGGAGCTTCATTCTCGTAATCATATAATGCACGCGTATTCCACGTTTCAAGTGTTTCTTCAAGCCATTCATCAAAAGCAACTGCCCAAGCATCAGGCTCTTGCGCATCCCAATTCACACGGTACAAATTATGCACCGTACCTCCACTACCTATAATAAGTACATTTCGATCCCGTAACGGAGATAGTGCTTTACCAATGCGGTACTGCTCTTCGATCGTTAATCTTGGATTAACCGATAGCGCAACAACAGGAATATTAGCCTGAGGAAATAACCTGATTAGAGGTGCCCAAGCGCCATGATCTAACCCTCTACTACTATCTGATTCTGCTTTAATCCCTTCATCTGCGAATAGATCGAGAATATCCTGAGCAAGCTCCGGATTTCCTTGAGCAGGGTATCTTAACTCATACAACTCTGGTGGGAATCCGTAAAAGTCATGAATCGTATCATATTCCTTAACAGTGGAGACCTGCTGAATGCTACTTTCAAAGTGGGCACTAAATATCACAATAGCCTCTGGCTTAGGCAACGTGGAAGTAAACAGCTGATCCAAATAACGCGTATAGGGTGTATCTTCAGTCGCTAATGTCGGCGCACCATGTGCAACAAATAATGATGGATAGATCATGTCATAAGCCCTCCTTCGTATCTTCTATCCTTACATCATCCTATCATGCGTACCTTCTAACCTCACATCATCATATCATGAATACTCGGATAACGTGTCACCCTTACATACCCTTAGACTTAGGCGCTAAAACAAACACCCCTAAAACAAACAAGACCACTGCCCAATAACATCTTGGACAGTGGTCACTTTGAATATTGACTAACTAAATTAAACTGAATTAAATTATATTCAAATTAGTTAAGGGCTCTAAATCTTAATCAGTGAAAGGACAATCCGTCCACGTAGCGTTTATCTATCGGCACCATTACATTTTTTCAAGCACTGATTTTGGTGTTGAGCCTTTATTATTCTATATTTATAATGCCAATATTAATTAGTCTCTACGTCTTTAACTATGGATGGCTCCACTGAAGCTGGCTTTGATACAGGAACTGGCGTTGCTTCTGATGCCGCTACTTGCGCAGAAGCTGCTAGCTGCGCAGGAGTTGCTAGCTGCGCAGGAGCTGCTAGCTGCGCAGGAGCTGCTAGCTGCGCAGGAGCTGCTAGCTGACCTACCTTCTGCGTCATTCCCTTAATCAGCTGCTCAAGATCAATACCAGAAACACTGCGCAGCATTTCAGGGGCAGTTGCCATTAGCTGCGTCACATAATTACTTACTCGAGCAGCGCCTTCGCCATGACCTGTATCCACTACTGTCAGCTTATCGATCGATGCTAGTGGCTCAGCAATACGAGCCGCAAGCTCTGGTAGCATTTTAACAATAATATCGAGTACCGCTGCTTCGCCAAATTTCTGGAATGCTTCTGCCAGCTTTTCCTTCGCCTCCGCTTCCGCTAAGCCTCGCAAACGAATGACATCTGCATCAGCTGTACCTTTAGCACGCTCCGCATCTGCTATCGCCATACCATCGAGTCGCTTCTGCTCAGCATTCGCTTTGGCCTGTGTTTCAATGGAGTACTGCATCGCTTCCGCTTCGCGCATTTTCTTGGATTTGTCTGCTTCTGCCGCCTGCTCAACAGCATATTTATCAGCATCAGCCTTCTTCTTCACATCTGCATCGAACTGCTTCTGACGAACTTGAATTTCCTTGTCCTGCAAGTCAATTTCACGTTCCTTACGAACAAGCTCGACCTTCATTTGCTCCTCAACCATCACTTGCTTCGCCTTCGCTTCTTGGATCTGATAAGCCTGATCCGCTTCCGCTTTGGCTGTATCCTGTTCTTTCTTAAAGGCAGCGACCTTCAGTTCCTTCGTCTTGCCTGCTTCCGCAATATTCGTATCGCGAATAAGCTCTGCCTTCTGTCCTTCTTCCTCAGCTTTGGCCTTCTGGATTCTCGCATCTCTCACTGCTTCCGCTTCTGCAATTTCTGCATCCCGCTTAACTGCAGCGATACGAGGCTTACCGAGTGCATCTAGGTAACCTTGCTTATCTCGCACATCCTTGATTGTGAAGGAGACAATTTGCAGTCCCATTTTCTTCAAATCTCGCGCAGCTACTCCCTGTACCTCTTGCGCAAACTTATCTCGATTACGATACACTTCCTCCACCGTCATCGAGCCGAGAATAGCCCGTAGATGACCTTCTAGCACTTCCTGCGCTTCGCTCTTCAACGCTTCAATTGGCTTGCCAATGAACTGCTCTGCTGCAGTTGCGATATCTTCAACGGTACCGCCAACCTTAATGATCGCAACACCATCGGCTATAACGGGAACGCCTTGCTCGGTGTACACCTCAGGTGTCGATACATCCAGCTTATGTGATAGTAAGGATATGTACTGTGACTGCTGGAAGATCGGCCAAATGAAAGCTCCTCCACCACGAATAATTTTGATTTTACGCCCGGATTCGTCTGTAGAAATCGTAGCTCCTCCACCAAGAAACGAACCTGTCACCAGCATGGCTTTCTCTGGACCGACCGTTCGGTAACGAGCCCAAAAAGCTAAACCTAACACGACAATGACAGCAATGATAATAATCGGAATTAACAGATAATCGAATTCGCCCAAATCTGGCACTTAAATCACTCCTATTCTCAAATCGTTATTTCGGATACATACAGAACACTCTCTCGAATATCTACGACAACGATTCGTGTGCCCTCCAGTATATCCGTCCGTTCGAAACTCGCTGCAATTTGATTCGTGTGTCCTGCACCGACTCGCACAAGCACCTCACCAAATCCATGCGAAGGGATGGATACAGTAACCTGACCCATTTTGCCTTGGAGATCTTGAATGGAGAATCCCGTTGAATTTTCACTATTCTGCATCGGCTTCACATAACCATAATAGACCGCAACTGCAAGCAATAGTGCAAGGACGACCGATATCAGGAGTACGAACAAGCTACTAAGGGACGAATATTTCGTCAGCAATATACCCGCTCCACCCATTGACGTTATGGCCGTTGCAATCACCATAGGCTGCAGGAAATCAAATGACAAGAAATCCAGTACGCCATCAATCGCTTGGCTAATGATATCGCCGAGCAGAACACTAATCAGGGCAAAAATCACTCCACCTGCAAAACAGCTCCAATAAAATGTAATCATCTCACCTCTCCTTCCCATAGAAACAAACACGTGAATCAATCCCACAGCTCAGCTTAAATGAAGCGCTATGAAACTGATTCACTTAACAACTAAATCATTTATTCATAATTTATTACGCAGAATTTGGAAATAAGTTTCATAATATTTTCCTATTTAAGGATGTGTTGCTATAGAGATGCTCTGTATATTGCCAATGTATCCTCATAATTAAGAGTTTTGAAGTTACCATATTCACCAAAAGCAACAGCTTTCTGAGCCATCACTTCGAGCTGAGAATCATCTATTTCGTAGTCAGCTAGACGATTAGGCGCATCAATGGAGTTCCAGAATGAACGAAGTGCAGCAATACCCTCCTCAGCTACTTGACGATCACTTTTGCTAGCCGGATCGATACCAAACACATTCACAGCAAACTTCTTGAATCTTGCTTCATTGCCATCCAGTACATGGTTCATCCAGTTCGGGAACAGGATCGCCAGTCCTCCGCCATGTGGAATATCATATACAGCAGACACTGCATGCTCCAGATTATGACTTGCCCAGTCACCCCTGTACCCCATATTCAGTACGCCATTGAGCGCCATTGTCCCGCAGTAGAGAATCGTAGAACGATGCTCATAGCTCTGCAAATCCGCAAGTAATAGCGGCGCAGTCTCGATCACTGTACGAAGCAATGTCTCACAGAAGCCATCCTGTAATGGTGTATTCGGCTCATGATGAAAATAATGCTCTAACACATGTGACATCATATCCACCATGCCATAAATCGTCTGATCCCTAGGTAGCGACATCGTATAGACTGGATCTAGAATAGAGAATTTCGGGTACACAAGCGGACTGCCCCAACCATTCTTCTCTTTCGTATCCCAGTTAGTAATTACCGAATTCCCATTCATTTCAGAGCCTGTTGCAGCTATTGTCAGGATCGTACCGATAGGCAGTGCATCCTTAGCCACTGCTTTCCTTATGCAGAAATCCCAAGCATCTCCATCATATTTGGCTCCTGCGGCAATCAGCTTCGCGCAGTCAAGCACACTGCCTCCGCCTACTGCAAGAATGAGCTCAATTTGTTCCGACTTACACAGGTCTACACCCTTATATACCGTAGACAATCGTGGATTCGGCTCAACGCCACTTAGCTCCACTACATGCGCATCAATCTCTGCTAAATGCTGAAGCACTTGATCATAGAGACCATTGCGCTTTATACTCCCGCCGCCATACACGAGCAGCACCCGAGTTCCATAACGAGGTACCTCCGTCGTTAAATTACTCACTTGCCCTCTACCAAATATCAACTTCGTTGGATTATGAAATGTGAAGTTTTCCATGATACGCCTCCCTAAATTCTGTATATTTTTCATTATACTTCAACTAATATATTCCACTATGAAAAAACTAATAAATATTAGCTTCACATAGACACCAGTAGTGATTATACGCCTATTTCTTATCAAAAGAAAAAGCACACCCTCTTCAGAAGGTGTGCCTAGATATCCTTACTAGCTGTTGTTTCTAAAGTGCCTTCATCGCAATATCAGTGCGATTCTGCTTGCCTTCGAACTGGATGGCGTTAGCTGTTGCATAGGCACGTTCACGTGCTTCTGCAATATTAGCGCCTAAGCCAGTTATGCCGAGGACGCGACCGCCGTTAGTCAGGAGCGTGCCGTCCTCCGACAGCGCGGTTCCTGCGTGGAACACGATGCAATGCTCGTGCTTCGCATCTAGGCCGCTGATTGGCAAGCCTTTCGGGTAGTTGCCCGGATACCCGCCAGAGGCAAGGATGACGCAGACTGCGGCATCATCACTCCACTCGATCGGTAGCTCAGCGAGTCGCCCTTCAAGCGAGGCGAGGATGATGTCGAGCAGATCTGTCCTAAGACGCGGCAGTAACACCTGCGTCTCTGGGTCCCCAAAACGAGCGTTGAACTCGATCGTTTTGGGTGTTCCGTCCGGCGAGATCATTAAGCCGGCGAAGAGGATTCCGCGGAAGGGTCGGCCTTCCGCGACCATTGCCTTAGCTGTCGGAATTACGATCGTCTCGATCGCCTCGTCTACGACAGCTTGTGGAATGTGGGGCACGGGTGAATACGTGCCCATACCTCCTGTGTTCGGACCCTTGTCTCCGTCGAACACAGGCTTGTGATCCTGCGACGGCATCATCGGTCGCACAACTTCACCATCGACGAAGGCAAGCAAGGACATTTCTTGTCCTTGCAAGAACTCTTCGATCACTACTTGCGAGCCAGACACGCCGAATACCTTGTCCAGCATAATTTCTTTGAGAGCCTGCTCTGCCTCTTCCATTGTCTGCGCAACGATAACACCTTTGCCTGCGGCTAGTCCGTCCGCTTTAATCACAATCGGTGTAGATTGCTTACGCAAATACGCTAGTGCAGCTTCATAAGTATCGAATGTTTCGTATGCCGCAGTCGGCACATTATAGTTACGAAGTAAATCCTTCATGAAGGCTTTGCTGCCTTCAATTAAAGCTGCATTTGCACGAGGTCCATAGGCTCTAACGCCTCTTGCTTCAAGGAAATCGACCAAACCAGCTGCTAATGGGTCATCTGGCGCTACGAAGACAAGATCGATCTTTTCAGCAATCGCATATTGCGCTAGTTGTTCGAACTGCATTTCCGTAATGGGCACACACTCTGCAAGTGAAGCAATACCGCCATTACCTGGCGCACAATACAGCTTGGTTACTTTGGGACTTTGACTGAGCTTCCAAATAATCGCATGCTCACGTCCGCCCCGTCCTACAACGAGTATTTTCATGACGCTAGTCCCTCCACATATCTATTTAACGAGTGCAAGCTTGATGTCATACGACAGTACCTATGTCATATCACGATTGTACTTATATCATACGACGTTACTAACTTACTCTCTTAATGTCTAAAATGACGTACGCCTGTCATTACCATAGCAAGGCCTTGTTCATTCGCAACACGAATGGATTCCTCATCCTTGATGGAACCACCAGGCTGGATTACCGCTGTGATACCAGCTTTAGCCGCTTCTTCAAGCGTGTCGCCTTTAGGGAAGAATGCGTCTGATGCTAGGACAGATCCACGCGCTTTATCTCCAGCTTGCTCAATAGCAATTTTAGCCGCGCCTACACGGTTCATTTGCCCAGCGCCTACACCGATTGTCATATCGTCAGCAGCAAGTACAATCGCATTCGACTTCACATGCTTAACAACCTTCCATGCGAATAGAAGCTGCTTCATTTCCGCTTCAGTCGGCTTACGATCCGTAACAACGGTCAAGTCCGGTTCAGTAAGTGAGTAGACATCGCTATCCTGTACTAGCATACCGCCTTCTACGGAAGTAATTACGTGTTGCGCTGTTTTGACACTCGTATTCGGATCAAGCTTCATTAAGCGAATATTTTTCTTTTTCATCAAAAGATCTAGTGCTTCCTGTGTGAAATCCGGTGCAATGATGATCTCCAAGAAAATATCATGCAATAGCTCAGCAGTAGCACCATCAATTGTACGATTAGATGCGATAATTCCACCGAATATGGATGTAGGATCAGCATCATGCGCTTTCTTAAACGCAGCTAGCACATTCTCACCGATGCCCACTCCACAAGGATTCATGTGTTTCACCGCAACTACTGCAGGCTCACTAAATTCTTTAACAATTGCAATTGCTGTATTGGCATCATTGATGTTGTTGTAAGATAATTCCTTACCATGCAGCTGCTCAGCTGTCGCTAATGAACCCGCTGCAGCAAGCGGCTTGCGATAGAAGGCAGCCTGTTGATGTGGATTTTCTCCGTATCGTAGATCCTGAACCTTTTCATAAGTAACTGTATATTTCTCTGGGAATACTTCGCCCAGCTGTTTGGATAGATAATCTGCAATCAATGCATCGTATGCTCCTGTATGACGGAACACTTTAGCTGCTAGACGTTTGCGCGTATCAAGAGTGGTATCCCCTCCAGCACGCACTTCTTCAACTATCGAAGCATAATCCGCACTATCTACAACAACCGTTACGAATGCGTGATTCTTAGCTGCTGAACGTAACATCGTAGGTCCACCAATATCAATGTTCTCAATCGCATCTTCATAAGACACATCAGGCTTAGCAATCGTCGCTGCAAAAGGATATAGGTTCACAACCACTAGATCAATGTAGTCTAAACCAAGCTCTTTCATTGCCTTCTGATGCTCTACTGAGTCACGAACAGCTAGAAGTCCACTGTGAACAGCTGGGTGCAAAGTTTTGACACGTCCATCGAGAATTTCTGGGAAACCTGTTACTTCGGAAATTCCAATGACAGGAACGCCCTCTTGTTCAAGTAACGTCTTAGTTCCACCTGTTGAAATTAACTCTACACCTAGTCCTGCTAACTCACGCGCAAACTCTACTAGACCTGTTTTGTCCGAAACACTGATTAAAGCTCTTTGGATTGCCACAATTGTATCCCCTATCTGATTAATTTATTTATTGATTATGGAAACTAGTTCATTAATGACGGCTCGTCACCAAAATCATTGTCTAAAACATTGCCTATAGATGAACGCTGTGTGAACGGATTGTCCTTCCGATCGCTGTTGCCCCCAGATTTCTTGATCCTATACCGCTTATAGCGGTTGAAATCCGGTGGCAAAGGCGAACGCTTCGCTTCTTCAGGACAATTCCGTTCCCTCCGCTACGATCTGCATATGGTACTCTCTTTAGCAAGCACTGATTATGATTTAACTGTCCACTACTCTTCTTTAAACCGCTCCGGCTTCTCCACATAGCTCTGAACGATCAAGCCACAACGGGTACAAATGCTATGAAATATCTTGGATCCCATGCTGAACACTTTGTTGGCATTATACATTGTTGCGTAACCATCCTGTTTTCCTTTGCCAAGCTCTCTACAACCACAATTCGGACATTCTGTTATACGATTGCTTAAATCGCTCATAAATCATATCTCCTTCAATAGCCCGTCATTTGCTACCCAAAGTATTATGCAGGGTGTTTTCTTTTATGTCTTCATGCCTTCATGACTATATTCATTTATCTAATTCATTAGAAGGTTATGGTTATCTTTAGGAAGTTTCGTTAGGAAGTTATCGTGACTTGTCGTCCTTCGAGTTGCACCCGTCCCTCACTAAGCAAGCGTATAACCTCTGGATACAATTCATGCTCTGCTGTATGCATACGTTCAGCTAACTCATCCACAGGTTCACCTGCCCTAATGTCCACAACCTGCTGGGCGATGATAGGACCACTATCGAGTCCTCCATCTACATAATGCACCGTGACTCCCGTTACTTTTACACCGTATGCAATCGCTTGTCCAATACTATCTACACCTGGAAATGCTGGGAGTAGCGAAGGGTGGATATTAATCATACGACCTTCATAAGTCTCAACTAGAACATTCGTAATAATACGCATGTACCCAGCAAGCACGATTAGGTCAACACCACGCTGCTTAAGCTCCTCTAGGATTACGAGTTCATATGACTCACGATTCGGATAATCTTTAGGGCGAAAAGCAAAAACAGGCACATCTGCCTGCTTTGCCCGCTCTATCACATACGCTTGCGGACGATCACAAATGAGCAGCTCGATCTGAACATCAAGCTTGCTACTTGCAACAGCATCTACAATTGCCTGAAAGTTCGAACCGCTGCCAGAAGCGAATACAGCAATGCGATAAGCAGCTTTTGTCTGCTCAGTCATGCCTAGACCTCCGCTCCATTAAAGGTAACGATTCGGTCACCTTCCGTAACAGTTCCGATACGATATACCGTTTCACCCTGTGATTCCGCAATACGAATTGCTTCTTCAGCTTGGCTAGCGTCTACGACCATTACCATACCGATTCCCATATTGAATGTCGTGAACATATCGCGATTCGAGATGCCACCTTCACGCTGCATAAGCTCGAAGATAGGCAGGATTGGCCATGAGCCGTAATCGATCGCTACATTGACACCTTGTGGAAGCACGCGTGGAATGTTCTCGATAAAACCGCCACCCGTAATATGTGCTAACCCTTTTACTTGAACCTGTTCAAGAATAGCTAATACTTGCTTCACGTAAATTCGCGTTGGTGCAAGTAGAGCATCTCCAAGCTTACAGCCTAGTTCAGCGATTTCGTCATGCAGTGAATAGCCTTGTTCTTCTAGTAACAATCTGCGTACAAGCGAGAATCCATTGGAATGTACACCAGAGGAAGCTAGCCCAAGCACGACGTCTCCCGGTTTAATCGTCGATCCGTCAATCATTTTCTTCTTATCTACAATACCCACGGTAAATCCGGCAATGTCGTACTCGCCATCGGCATACATCCCAGGCATTTCAGCTGTTTCTCCGCCAATTAATGCACAGCCTGACTGCAAGCAGCCATCCGCAACACCTTTGACAATAGCTTCGATTTTCTCAGGAATAACTTTATCACAAGCGAGGTAATCGAGGAAGAATAGCGGTTCTGCGCCTTGAACAATAATATCATTCACGCACATGGCCACTGCATCAATCCCAATTGTGTCATGTTTATCCATCGCAAAGGCAATTTTCAGCTTCGTGCCAACACCATCTGTACCCGATACAAGCACTGGCTCCTCGTATTTGTCTTTATTCAGGCCGAACAAACCACCGAATCCACCTAGACCGCCCATGACTTCAGGACGCATTGTGGACTGTACGTGTTTCTTCATGCGTTCGACTGCTTCATTGCCTGCTGCAATGTCGACTCCGGCTTTTTTATATGCTTCTGACACAGCTTCCATCTCCTTTGAGTGTGGGAACCGATTATGGATCGAGCTTCATTCGCTTAGTCACTACGAGTTTGTGTAAATCCTTACATCGCCTGTTGAAATTCTATTCTCCTTATTGAATAACACATGATGATGCAAGAATAGAATTTCAAAGGGCGAACGCTATCGCTTTTCAGGATTTACACAACCCTACGTTCCTTTACTCTGAGCACAAATCATAATCGAAACCTGATTTATTTTAACAAGAACAATTCTTCGTATCTTCATCATCGACTGGTGTTGGGTAGTGATTATCGAAGCAAGCGGTACAGCAGCCACCATTGTGTTCGCCATTAGGTCCTAGACCGATTGCATCGAGCATACCCTGCTTGCTTAAGAAATAAATCGAATCCGCATTGATTGCTTTGCGCATTTCCTCAAGTGAATGGGTAGCTGCAATTAAATCTTTGCGAGTTGGTGTATCAATTCCATAGAAGCATGGATTCTGGAAGGGAGGTGATGAAATACGTACATGCACTTCTGTAGCACCCGCTTCGCGAAGTAAGTTGACGATCCGTAGTGAAGTTGTCCCACGGACAATGGAATCATCAATCATGATGACACGCTTGCCCTCAACTACTTTACGGACTGCACTCAGCTTCATCTTCACACCTTGCTCACGCAGTTCCTGGCTTGGTTCAATAAATGTACGTCCTGTGTAACGATTCTTGATTAGACCAAGCTCGTACGGAATTCCTGTCTGCTCGGCATAACCAATCGCTGCTGAAATCGATGAATCGGGGACTCCTGTAACAACATCTGCATCCGTGAATGCTTCCATCGCTAATCTTTTGCCCATACGCTTACGAGCTGCGTGAATATTCACGGTATCTATATCAGAGTCTGGACGGGCAAAATAGACATATTCCATTGAACAAACGGCTTTGTTCTTGGCTTCTGCATATCGCTCAATCCGCATCTCTTGATCACGCTGAAATACGATGATCTCTCCTGCTTGAACATCACGCTCATAGATGCCACCAACTGTGTCGAATGCACAAGTTTCTGAAGCGAACAGATAAGCCTCACCTAGACGTCCCATTGCAAATGGACGTAGTGCATTCGGATCAAGCGCAGCAATTAACGTATCCTGCGTCTGAATTAAGAAGGCATAAGCACCGATAAGCTGCCCAAGAGCATCTTTTACAGCATCAACGATATTGTTTTGCTTAGAACGTGCGATTAGATGGGCTAGCACTTCGGTATCAGAGCTTGTTTGAAAGATAGATCCATCATTCTCAAGACGCTGACGAAGCTCCTTCGCATTCACGATATTCCCGTTCGTTGCAATCGCAAGATCGCCGCCACGGTATTTGAATACAAGTGGTTGTGCGTTGACTAGCTTACTCTCGCCAGCTGTAGAATAGCGTACATGTGCAATTGCATTCGTTCCGGTTAAGTCTTTGAGATTCGTGTTGTTAAACACTTCTTTAACTAGACCCATCCCACGATAATAATGGAATTCGCCGTTATCATTCGTACAAATACCTGCGCTTTCTTGGCCTCTATGCTGTAAAGCATGTAGCCCGTAGTAGCATAGGGACGCCGCGTCCCCATGCCCCCATACGCCGAATACACCGCATTCTTCGCCGAGCTTATCGAATATGCCATCGCCGACATTCATACCTTCGTTATAATAATCGCCAGTCCACAAGGATAAAGCTTGATCTTTTAGCTCATGAGACATGGAATCGCATCCTTCCAGATTGCTTCCAATGTATCCACTTCAGCTCCAATCGAAGGAGCGCCGTTCACTGCGATGTTTAATTGCTTATTAGCCGTTACCGTTCCTACTACTTGGCTAGGTACGCCTTGCGCTGCTGCTGATTTAACCACTGCCTCAGCTTGCTCAGGAGCAACTGATAGTAGAATACGAGATTGGCTCTCACTGAATAAAGCGAAGTCCATACGTAAATCAGACGCAAAGTTAACCTCAGCTCCAACACCACCAGAAATACAGGACTCAGCTACTGCTACCGCAAGTCCGCCTTCTGATAAGTCATGCGCAGATTTCACTTTACCTTGCTGAATAAGTTCAAGCACAGTTGCTAGTAACTTCTTCTCTGTTGCTAAGTTAAGCTCTGGAGGACGACCTTCTGTTACACCGTGAATCACATATTGGAATTCAGATCCACCTAGCTCAGCTTTGGTATCTCCTAACAGAATAATCACATCACCAGCATCCTTGAAGCTTTGAGTCGTAATGTGATCCACATCATGAATCAAGCCAACCATTCCAACTACAGGAGTCGGATGAATTGCACCTTGCGGTGTTTCGTTATATAGCGATACGTTACCACCAATAACAGGCGTATTGAGTTCACGACAAGCTTCTGCAAGCCCGTCAACTGATTTCTCCATTTGCCAGAAAATTTCTGGTTTCTCAGGGCTACCAAAGTTCAAATTATCTGTAACCGCTAATGGTTCAGCGCCTGAACACACAATATTCCGACTAGCCTCACTCAATGTGATCCGTCCACCCACTTCAGGATCCAGGTATACAAATCGGCTGTTACAGTCCGTTGTCATAGCTAGAGCCTTACGAGTGCCTGGAACTAACACGACAGCAGCATCCGAACCTGGGCGAACCGCAGTCGAAGTACGTACCATGTAATCGTATTGGTTATAAACCCACTCTTTGCTTGCTACAGTTGGTGACGCCAAAATCTTCGATAAAGCACCATTCAAATCTGTTACTTCTGCATAGCGAGTTGTATCCACAGTCGCATTCGCTTCATAATAAGCAGGCACTTTGGATGGTTTGTTATATACAGGACATTCATCCACTAACGCTGTAACTGGCATTTCACCAACCACTGCACCACCATGGAATAATTTCAATTGTCCGTCATCTGTTACTTTACCAACCTTCTTGCAAATAACGCCCCAACGGTCAAAAATCTCCATCGCAACGGGCTCATCCTTCTCTTCAATAACGAATAGCATACGCTCTTGCGATTCAGACAACATCATTTCGTAAGGTGTCATACCTGTTTCACGCTGTGGCACTTCATCGAGGTATAGCTCAAGACCGTTGCCTGCCTTCGAAGCCATCTCTGATGAGGAACATGTAAGACCTGCTGCACCCATATCTTGTATACCAATTACGATACCAGAATCGATCAACTCTAGACATGATTCCATCACTAGCTTCTCCATGAACGGATCGCCAACTTGTACAGCGGCACGCTTAGCTTCTGATTTAGCAGACAATTCTTCTGATGCGAATGTCGCACCATGAATCCCATCGCGTCCTGTTGCAGGGCCTACGTAGTAAACAGGGTTGCCTACACCTTTAGCGACACCACGTTGGATTTTGTCATGATCAATTAGACCTACACACATCGCATTAACGAGTGGATTACCTTCATAGCTCTCATCGAACATCACTTCGCCGCCAACCGTCGGAATCCCGATACAGTTACCATAGCCAGCAATCCCCGATACAACATTCTCAAATAAATATTTCACACGATCATTCTCAAGCTTACCGAAACGAAGAGAGTTAAGGGACGCGATTGGGCGAGCACCCATTGAGAAAATATCTCGGATAATACCACCAACACCTGTCGCAGCACCTTGATACGGTTCAATTGCGGAAGGATGGTTATGGGACTCGATTTTGAATACAACCGCTTGATTGTCCCCAATGTCTACAATTCCTGCTCCCTCACCTGGTCCCATAAGTACACGTGGTCCAGTAATCGGGAAACGTTTAAGCAGATTTTTCGAATTTTTATATGCACAATGTTCTGACCACATTACGGAGAAAACACCGATCTCTACATAGTTAGGCTTACGGCCAAGATGTCCACAGATCAGCGAATATTCACTATCGGATACGCCCATTTGCTTGTAAATTTGCTGATCGGCAATTTGCTCTGCGGTCGGTTCTTTAGCGGATAACTGCTGCGTCATGTTTAACCCTCCATGCATTTAGAATTGAAGTAAACATCCGTTTGCCATCAGCAGAACCGAGCAAATCATGCACAGCTCGCTCTGGATGCGGCATCATACCAACAACATTGCCTTGCTTGTTACATACACCAGCAATATCATCAAGAGAACCATTCGGATTAGTATCTTGTTTATACCGGAATACGATTTGATTATTTGCTTCGAGCTCTTTAAGCGTCTGATCATCTACATAGTAATTACCTTCGCCATGAGCAATCGGAATATTAATCTCTTCACCCTTAGCATATTCAGTTGTGAATGGATTCTCATTATTTACAACTACAAGTGGTGTTTGATGACAACGGAACTTCAACGCTTCGTTACGTAGAAGTGCTCCTGGCAATAGACCCGCTTCCGTAAGAATTTGAAATCCATTGCAAATTCCTAAGACATATTTACCTTGATTAATAGCTTCTGATAATGCTGTCATTACTGGGGCAAATCTAGCAATCGCACCACAGCGTAAATAGTCACCATACGAGAATCCACCAGGTACAAGAATACAATCATAAGCTGACAAATCCGTTGCCGTATGCCATACATAATCAACTTGCTGGCCTACGCAATCTTCCACTGCTTTATAGCAATCAATATCGCAATTCGATCCTGGGAATACGAGAACGGCAAATTTCATGGGGTAATGCCTCCTTTTTATATGAGAAATGGGGCTATGTGAAAGTTCGGAATATTTCTAATGAAAATCAAGTTACACACACTTCGTTAAGATTCCACTGCGAAATGCATTTCTAAGCATATGCTTCCGATGCTAGTTTTCTTACGAAAACTCTTACACCGGCTGTTGAACTTGCATACTTTTTATTAATTGAATATATGGTAACTATGCAAGTTCAAAGGCCGGACGTAAACTTTCCGCTAGAAATGATTTCTCCGTTTCCCTTTACTTCGTCTTATGATTTTCGGGAAATCTACTAAACTCTCATCTAAACCTATTTCCCTATCACAACACAGGATGATATGTTTTAGTTAAGCTCAAAACGATAGTCTTCGATAACAGTGTTAGCAAGAAGTTTCTCACACATAGTTGTGATGCGAGCTTCTGCTTCTGCGCGGTCTGTTGTGTCTAGTTCGAACTCTACATATTTACCAACACGAACCTTGCTTACCTCTGCAAAACCCATCGAATGCAAAGCGCCTTCTACGGCGCTTCCTTGCGGATCTAATACATTTTGTTTAATCGTCACATAGACGGTTGCTTTCATAGGAATAATCCTCCTTGAGTGTTTGTTAGATGATGTCTTATTTCTCGTCAAATAATAGATTTAGAATTTGTTTATAGCGGTTGGAAGTCTCCTGTACCACATGCTCTGGTAATGGATCAGGCTGGGAATTCTTATCCCAATCCGAATTTGCTAAATAATTGCGAACAGGCTCTTTATCCATTGAATCAATCTCAATATCTAGTGCATATTTATCTGCAGCCCAGAAGCGTGATGAATCTGGTGTGAAAATTTCATCTATTAATAGAATCTGATCATCAATAAATCCGAATTCTAATTTGGTGTCAGCCAAGAAAATTCCGCGTTGTTCACAGTACGAATGAGCGAGTACGTAGAGCATGATACTTTTTTCAGCAAGCTGTTTCGTTAGGTTCTCACCAAGCCATGCTTCCATCTGTGCAATTGTAATATCCTCATCGTGTCCAACATCATTCTTCTTAGCAGGTGTAAATAACGGATGATCTAGGCGCTGATTCTTACGAAGCCCTTCAGGCAACACATGGCCATTAACCATACCTGTCTCTTGATATTGACGCCAGCCACCACCTGTAATGTAACCGCGAACGACACACTCTACAGGAATACGAGTTGCTTTGCGAGTCACCATAATGCGATGACGTAGTGCGTCTTTATCGACAATAATGTCGCCTAACTGATCAACATCTGTATGCACAACATGGTTTTCCATAAATTGTGCCGTTACCTCGAACCAAGCTCTACTGATCAAGTTCAGTACATTCCCTTTATCAGGTACTGCTGGCTCTAATACATAGTCAAAAGCAGAAATGCGATCCGTTACAACGATCAACAGATGCTCACCTAGATCGTAGAGCTCACGTACTTTTCCTTTATAAATCAGTGGTGCTTTAACGAGATCCACAGCAGTGGATAATGCTTGATTACTCATTCTCAATTCTCCTTGTTCTCAACTGTATTGTTTGAATCGTTATGTTCTACACTATTTTAATCCTAAACGGTCAAAAATCGTATCTACATGCTTCAAATGCCAGCTTGGATTAAAGCAATCCTCAAGCTCTTCCTCACTAAGCACATCCGTAATAGCTGGTGATGCAAACACAATATCACGGAAGGAACGCTGTTCTTCCCATGCTTGCATAGCTCGAGGCTGAACGGTGTCGTAAGCTTGCTCACGTGCAAATCCCTTATCAATCAGCTTAGTCATTACGCGGCCTGAGAACGGTACATCGTAAGTGCTTCTCATATTGCGCTTCATGTTCTCTGGGAACACCGTCAAATTCTTGATGATGTTGCCTAAGCGATTGAGCATATAGTTCACAAGCTGCGTTGCATCTGGCAAAATAATGCGTTCTACTGATGAATGCGAAATATCTCGTTCATGCCATAACGTCACGTTCTCATATGCGGAAATCATGTGACCGCGAACGACACGTGAGAGACCGGAAATACTTTCGCAGCCAATTGGGTTACGCTTGTGAGGCATTGCGGACGAACCTTTCTGTCCTTTGGCGAATGGTTCTTCTACTTCACGGAACTCACTCTTCTGTAATGCGCGAATTTCTGTCGCGAACTTGTCCATCGACGTTGCAATAAGCGCTAATGTTGCCATGTATTCTGCGTGACGGTCGCGCTGCAATGTCTGTGTCGAGATTGGAGCTGGCTTTGTTCCAAGCTTACCGCAAACATACGTTTCAACGAACGGATCAATGTTCGCATATGTGCCAACAGCGCCTGAAATCTTACCGTATTGCACACCATCTGCTGCAAAGCGGAAGCGCTCCAGGTTACGTTTCATTTCTTCATACCATAGTGCCATTTTGAGACCAAATGTTGTCGGTTCTGCGTGTACACCATGAGTTCTACCCATCATTGCTGTATCTTTATGTTCAATTGCTTTATTACGCAATATTTCAATAAAATTATTTAAATCCTTGTCGATAATTTCATTTGCTTGGCGTAACAGATAACCAAGAGCTGTATCCACAACATCCGTTGAAGTTAACCCATAATGTACCCATTTGCGCTCTTCCCCAAGGCTCTCAGATACCGCACGTGTAAAGGCAATTACATCATGACGTGTTTCTTGCTCAATTTCATAAATACGATCAATTTGAAAATCTGCATTAACGCGAAGCTTCTGCACATCTTCCTTCGGAATAACACCTAGCTCTGACCATGCCTCGCAAGAAAGAATTTCAACCTCTAACCATGCTCTAAATTTGTTCTCTTCTGTCCAGATGCGCGCCATTTCAGGTCGTGTGTAACGTTCAATCATCTTCATACCTCCGTTTATTCTGCTAGTTCCAAATACCAACCTGTTGAACCCACGATAACGCTTGTTCTACATCATTAGTAAGTAAATTAATATGACCCATTTTCCGTTTATGCTTGGCTTCATGTTTTCCGTATAAATGAATTTTAGGCGTAACTCCACTTGAATTACAACTGTTTGATGAATCAGATAACGGATTAGCTTGATCTTTCATCCAGGTGAGCAGCGGCTCAACATGCTCTCCAAGTAGGTTAACCATAACTACAGGGGTCATGAGCTCAGTAGATCCGAGTGGTAAATTACAAATTGCTCTTAAATGCTGCTCGAACTGACTTGTTCTACAAGCTTCCATTGTATAGTGCCCGGAATTGTGCGGACGAGGTGCAAGCTCATTGACGTATAGCTCTCCATCATTTGTTAAGAACATTTCAACAGCTACCAATCCAACAATATCTAACCCTTCTGCAAGGCGTATGGCTAGCTCTTCAGCTCGCTTACTTACCGAATCCGCTACCCTCGCAGGAACGATTGATAAGTGCAAAATATTATCGACATGGATGTTCTCTGACGGTGGAAAAGCCTTCACTTCACCACGTGGGCTTCTTGCTGCAATAACCGATAGTTCTTTATCAAAATGAATAAATTGCTCTAATACGAGTTCAGTCTTAGCTTTAGCTAACGTTTCATACGCTTCTATTATTTCCTCTTGCTTACGAATCACCCATTGACCCTTACCATCATAACCGCCTGTTGCAGTCTTCAGGACACATGGCATACCGAATGCTTGAACGGCTTCGCGAAGCGTTTCTACACTGTCAATTTCCCTATAAGGAGCTACCTTAACGCCGGCAGCTTCAATTGCTTTCTTTTCTCTTAACCTATGTTGTGTTATATATAAGAGCTTACTTCCTTGGGGGACATAAGCTTCTTTCATTAATAGTTCCGTTACTCCGGCATCTATATTCTCGAATTCATAAGTAATTACATCCGATTTATCTGCTAATTTACGCGCTGCTTCCAGATTATCGAATGCTGCAGTGATCTGCTCATCAGCAACTTGACCACAGGGTGCATCCGTTGTCGGATCAAGCGTAACAAATCGGTACCCCATTGCTCTTCCTGATAATGCAAGCATACGGCCCAGCTGTCCACCACCTAGAATACCGATTGTGCTACCAGGTAAAATAACCTGCTGTTTCTTGTTATCCATCACGATAGCTCACTGCTTTCTAGAACTGCTTGCTTCGTGCGCTCGCGGCGTTCACGAATTCGCTGTTGAAGCTCTGCATCGAATGCACCAAGTATTTGAGCTGCTAATAGACCTGCATTTGCCGCACCTGCTTGACCGATTGCTACTGTTGCTACAGGCACACCTGCTGGCATCTGCACAATGGATAATAATGAATCAAGTCCGTTCAGAGCCTTGGATTGAACAGGCACACCAATGACAGGCAATTCAGTCTTAGCTGCTACCATTCCTGGCAAATGCGCAGCTCCACCCGCTCCAGCAATAATGACCTGTAAGCCTCGTTCTACTGCCGTTTCCGCATATTCGAACATTAAGTCCGGTGTGCGATGGGCCGATACGACCTTCTTCTCATACGGAATGTGTAGTTCATCTAGAACTTCACATGTCTTAACCATCGTTTCCCAATCCGACTGGCTTCCCATAATGACCCCAACTCGCGCTGCCATGTTCAACCTACTCTCATTATAGTATTCAAATCAAGTCAAGCTTATAAATTATAACAACTAAAAAGTCCAGAAACAGGCCAATTTGGCAACCGATTCTGGACTGTTAGGTAGGCTAATAGACACAAACATTCCCCACCCTCGTAGTCCAGTAATTTACGGTTTCTGGGTAGAGACTTTCAGGCCATATTCCTGATTTTATACGAGTTTGAACTATATTAGTTATAATAAGAATCATATTTACACCTTCAGTTTACCAGTATGTAATATCCGCTGTCAATTTATAAAAACGAACAATTAATTGACATTGACTTATTATAGTTCGTGTTTGACTGCTATACTTATTATTTCTCGTTGTCATTCAATAAGATCTAGGTATACTTTCATTATTTGACATAAGGGAGATGTGTGGCATGCAAATCTATTTGTCGCTAAATTCGAGGAATGTAAAATGGTGGGATCTGAATTTTCAGAGGCCCAGATGGATGGGATTACGATCATGAGTGCAATTTTGAGAAGGCAAATCTTCGAGATGCTGATCTTACACGTGCCCAGATGGGATAAGTAAAGCTTAACAGCGCTGATCTTGGAGGAGCGATTCTAGATGGGATATACTTTAAATCGTTTGAAAACGCAAAGAACATCGAGACACCTAGACCCGCTCTACCCCTCGCCCAAATAACGCTCTATTATTCTTCCGGATCATCTAGCTCCCATTTACGTGAATAAGCTTTATTGGTAACGTAGATAGTCAGCCACAATACGAGAGCAGCTATGATCAGTGAAACAACTAAAACCGTAATAATCGTACCCGAATCCATCAATTATTTCACCATATCCTTCCTTTGTACCCATGTAGCCTTTCGTACAACTGTAGCTTATCAGTCAATAATTGTGCCGTCAATTGCTTACAGATGCTTCCTTATGTCATATCAGTGAACTCCTACCAGTAAACCTTTATCAATGAATTAATCCCAACCATTCCCAATATGGCACACACGTAATCGAAATCAGAATAACCACAATCGCATAGCCAATTGCAACCGTCTGACCTTGACGATGACTAAACGATTTCCCTTCTGTACTATAATAAGCTGTCAGATACGTTGGTGACTGATAGGCAAAGAAGAAAGGATCTGTTGATAGTAGAATAACAAATACTAATATCCACGGATGTATACCCACCTGCTGTGCCAGCGGCAGCATCGAGATCATTAATAGAATCACAGCTGGATCATCTCTGACAAGAAGCGTAACGATGAACGACAGGATTACCACAGCAATTAAGAACAGGGTTGGAGAAGACATAAATGGCTGCATATAGTCGCCCAAGAACTTAGCTAGCGTATCTACGATGCCAAGCTGATTTGCTACCTCTGCAAAGCTGAAGGCAATTCCAATAAATAGCAAGAATGGCCAATCAATTCCTGACTTTAACGTCTTCGTATCCAGAACACCACTAATAATAAACGTTGCAAAGCCTAGCAGCATGATCCACACATTATCTACATGGTGTAACGGCTGTATAATCATAAGCAGAATACAACCAAGCACAGTCCAAGTCGTAATCCGTTCTTGCTTTGTGAATTTACCTAATACAATCAGTTGATCGTTAATCAATGTTTGGGAGATAACTTTACCTGGAGCTACATTTCTGAATAGAATACTTAGAAAAACCAGCATACCACCCACAAAAATCAGGAACCCCGGCAACGCATATATAAACCATTGAAACCATGAGATTTGCTCCGCATTTGAAACAAGACCATAAGCCATCACGTTCGTATACGAGCCTGTCATTATAAATGGAGCCGTAAATCCATAGAAAATCATAGCTGCTAACCCGAGCCCTGCCGCTCCCCTGCTTCTATCACGAAATTCCATTGATTCTGACAGTGTTTTTGCAATAGGCACTCCCAAGGTTACCTTCGCCGAAGATGACGGAATAAGTGGATTTAATAGAACAGCACCCGCAACAATTCCCCATACCTGGCCTCGATAATGAGCCGGAAATCGCTTCAACGCATGCAAAGAAAATCGATACAAAATACCCGACTTCGCAATAACAGCTCCAATAGCTAGAATAAACAGCATATACAGCCAAGTAGATGAAGCATATCCAGACAAGGCAACCTCTGGCTTTACTAATCCACCTAACGTCCAGCCCATCGCCATAAACAACGCGACAATATAATCAGGAACAATATTGACGATCCATAGAATCACTGCGGCAACACCGATACCGATAAAATCCATTCCTTGTCTGTTAAGTCCAGCAAACGGTGTCGCGTAGTGAAAGTACAATAAGCATACGACAGCAAGCAATAAAGCGACGATTCCCGTAATCCGGCTTCGCTTCCATACTGGGCCTGCTGTGGATGCTAATTGTTTGGTTTTCTGATTTGTTAAGGTCTGTCTTGCCAGCTGATAATTAAGATCTTCATTCGACCCTAATCTACTATGGCTTTGTATAGACGCTGTTAACATCTCAGCTGTATGCAACAGCTCTAACGCCTTCTGCAGTTGACCTAGGCCACGACAGCATTCAGCCGCCCACTCATAGAGTGTTATTGTTTGCGTAGTTGAGAAATAAGCTTGTCGCTGATCAAGCGCTGCTTCTAGTAACCTCAGACCAGATTCACGATCTTCTACTAAACAGTAACTTACATAGTGTTCAAGCAAAGAGAACCTCTCGAATAGATGCTTATCCGGACATCGTCCAATAAATTCATATTCCTCTATAGGTAATCTTGCATCCACTTGCTGATTATTCCATTTAGTATTTATAGCATTTATACCCATATCCCACATCTGATATACTTCACATATTTGTAGTGCTAATAACCAATCATGTTCAGATCCAGTTAAATAGTGCTCTATAGCATAATCAATCCATCTTACTTGTTCTGCCTTCCCATACTTCTGAGCAAAGAGTTCAGATAATGTGCTTTTTATTTGAAAATCAAACGAAAGCAGCACTTGCTCCGGATCCGATAGGTCAACTTGTATACTACTGAGTAGCCTTGGTGATCCAGACAGCTCATTCATTAAACTATTGATACCAAATCGGGCCTGAACAATACCCTGACTAAATCGAGGTAGTAACGAGCAGAATAGAAGACTATCTGCTAGCTGGCTAGGAAGACATTCAAGTTCTTCTCGAACCCAAGCAGACCTAGCCTCCTTTACTGCAAGCAAATCCGTATTCGTACGAATTAATCTTTGGGATAACAGGCGAATGAAATAAGCTGAAATCGACTTATTCTGTTCGATAAACCACTCGAATGTCTCCGAATCCAGCACGAATAACTCAACATCACTAGAGGCAACCGCAGTTGCTGAGCGTGGCTCGCCTGTAAGCATCGCCATCTCTCCTAGCGTCACGCCTTCCTTCACAGTTGTGAGAAGCTGGCTCTGACCTGTTGGAGTTACAGAAAACAGCTCAATACTGCCACTAATGATGATATACATACAGTTGCCAACATCACCTTGCCCGAACAAGGTTGTTCCAGCTACAAACTTACGTTTATCTAATTTGCCTAATATTTGTGCCAGTTCAACCTTCGAGAGCCCTCGAAACAATTCAATATCATCCAATATCATTATGAATGTCTCCCGCACTTCTACTTCTACTTCTACTTCTACTTCTACTTCTACTGCTTTCTGTTGATAACAAGCGCATTGTAATCCTCATCATACACAATTGCGAATGAAGACAACTCTTGTAAACGATCCAAATCGATATACATGCGTTCATCTTTAAGTAAAACATGTTCGCCATCTTCGACGAGGCTTGCATTCCATGCTCCCATCGTTACTTTAGCTTCATTCGAAGCAGGTATCCACTCTACCTTGCCGCCCCATAGTTCGATGATATCTCTGATAGGCAGATAGGTTAGAGCATCTTTTTGAAAAGGCTTGTTGCTTGATACGAACGTACTAAGCTTACCATCCAACCAAACTTGAACTATTTCACTTGCTGGAGCAAACTCAAAGCCTGCAATTAGATCCTCCTTAGTCTGCACTGGCTTCAGTTGCTTAGGATCAACAGGAAGTGTCTTGATTTTATTATTCAGGGAATCAGCAATATAGAGCTGACCTTTGGCATACGCAACTGCAACTGGCATATTAAGCTGTATTACATCTGCTGGACCAACCGTGTCACCCGCTTTACTCAACCCAGCAAGATTGATTACCTTACCATCCGGTTGAATAGCGCGAATTCGGTTATTCAAGCTATCAGCTACGAATAGGACGCCATCCGCATAAGCCAATCCCTTAGGAGAGTTGAAGCGTGCAGTCTCCTTATTCCCGTGACTGTATCCTCCTGCCATATATCCCGTTTCACTGTCTATGTCAGTCTTCTTGCCCGCATACGTAAGCACTTGATTATTAACAGTAGAAACAACCCGAATAAGATGATTACCACTATCAGCAACAAATAAATTTCCTTTGTCATCAAAAACAAGTCCACTTGGCTCATTAAATCGCGCTTTATTCAAAACACCATCCAAGAAACCGCCCGTCGCCGATTGTTCACCTGCTAGAGTCGTTACCGCTCCCTCAGGCGTTATTTTACGAATCACATGGTTGAGAGTATCTGAGACGTAGAGATTGTCTTTACTATCAATGGCTATTCCCGTAGGGCTATTAAACTGCGCTTCAGAACCCTTGCCATTCTTAAATCCCGCTTTACCTGTTCCAGCTAACGTATACACCTTGCCATTCTTAATCTTACGAATCGAATGGTTGTTGAAATCTGTTATGTATACGTTCCCCTTGCTGTCTACTACCGCAAACCGCGGATCGTTAAACACGGCTTTGGCAGCATCACCATCTAGATATCCACCTTGTAATCTTCCGTACGCATCAGGCTTGCCGACTATACCAGCTAGCGTCGTTAGCTTCGTTTGTGTCATTTTCTCTATTCTTTGGTTTCCTGAATCGACAATGATTAAGTTGCCTTGCTTATCAAAGAGTAGACCCCAGGGTTGATTAAGTTTGTATGCTAGTGCGGTTCCAAAATTCATATCCGAACCACTTGTTATGGTACTCATGTTAGATTCAACTGCTGATGCAGCAGACGTTGTCGAAGCTGCCATAAGCAATGCAATCAGCACTGCTGGAATTATTTTACATAGGGAATACTTCAATTCATATCACCTTACCTTTGGTTTAAATGTTATTCGAGTCATTCCTTGGTTTGCTTTCACAAAACTAGATTTTTGGTTCCTGAATAACTTGGATACAAATTTCTTTTGGTTGTACAGTTTTTGATATACTATCTTTCAAAGTGCCTTCCATGATAATAATATAAGCCGAAAAGGAACCGGTCTGATCGTTCGCTAATGTTATTACTAATTCATTTGCAATGATTTCAATTTTATCTGCTTCAGTCCAGTCATATTGATCTGAACTTCCTTCCACAATAAATTGAATGTTTTGCTTTAGAAATTCGTCTTCTTCTTCATGAGAATTCAATGAGATTCCTCTTACAAATGGAATACTAATTGTCTTATGATCCAACACAACAGTTTCCGCTTCTACAATAGGAATTGGATTTACATCCAATGTAATCAATAGCGGTGGTGGTGGTTCTATTGGGTAGCCCTCACTAGTAAGTTTTGGTTCTATTGGGTAGCCCTCTCTAGTAAATAATAAACTCAGCTTTACTGTATAGGAAGAATCGATATTTGCTCTAAGGATCTCTTTAAATTCTCTTTTGAGCACTAGTTCCTGAGATTTCAAATTTATATTTGCAAGATAATAATCTCCTGAATATCCTTCACTTCCATATGGATCTTTTTCTAAAAGAAGCGGTTCTATACCTGGACGGATTAGATAAACCCTATCCAAATCAACACCCTCTTTAACTCCAAGTTCGATCCTGAAATCCTCATCACTATATAGGTCAAGTATCCCTTTTGAAATAACAAATGGATTTGGATTTGGTAACACGTTTACTTGAAATGATTTAGTTGCAGAAACATAACCACTCTTCGTCGCTGTAACGGTTGCTACCAAGTTCTGCTCTCTTGCAATAGGAATCCCCCAACGATATTGACCATTACCTAGAATTTGAAGTGTATTTTCGAACCCTCCCACACTATAAGTCACAATAACCTCAGCATCCGCTGGAGTAACTGTAAACTCTCGATTCACACTGTCTCCCTCAACTAAGTTAACGTTCTCGATGTGACTAATTGTAGTGGATATCGGCTCCACACCACCATCAGAACCACCGCCCGAATTACCACCCGATCCTCCGCTTGGTTGCGTATTTCCCGCTGATCCTTCATAGATAATCGTATCAGCTGGCTTGAATACGGGTGTCTTAGGCTTATTCGCCTCTTCCTGCTGCTTCTTCTTTAACTCATCTTGAATTTTCTTGAGAAGTTCCTCGCTCAACCCGGAAATTGGGTTTAAAGCTAATTGTTCCAGTACAAATAACGGAAGTTTCGCTGGATCAAGTCCAGTAGGCGGCATCCATACTGGATTACTTCCTGGACTACTACCACCTTGAATCTCTAATTGTTGACTCGGATGCACATGAACAGGTTTTGGAGGCTCTTGACTCTCAGTTGGAGGAGTTGCAGCCACAGTCCCTTCGAAAACACTGAGTAAGGAATTACCGCTCGGATCATAACTCACCACAAACTGCGTTCCCATGATGCCCATAATGGCAGTTGGGGTCTTCACTTCAAATCGAGAATCACCCTCGAGCTTTTTCTTCACGTGAACCATTACATCTCCGCCTAGAAGGCTGATGGTTGTTTTACCAGACCCAGCTTTAATACTATCTACTAATTCACTTATAAGTAGCTTTGTACCTGGGCCGATACTAACTTCTTTATCGCTATCTAACTCCAACGTTGCTTTACCACTATTACTTGTGATCACCGTATCGCCTTGTGTAATTGCCATTCCCTTAAAAGCTTTGAACTTCTTTTCTCCGCCACTCTTCTGCACCTGTACAGTTCCCGTAATAGCTGTGATCTTACCAACCTTCTTACTGTCTTTGGCAAATACGAGATTAGGTAATATCATCGTTGCAATGATTACGAATGTCATGACCCATCTAAACCTCTTCACTTTAATCCCTCCAATTCATAGACTCGTATTCCTTGTTCTTTGCCTTTGACATTAATTTCTCCGAGCGAATTTACGATAACCCGATCTTTAACTGCCTCATAGGTGCTCTCACTTATAATAATTTGACCTGGTTTGGCATTACTCTCGAGTCTAGCTGTTGTATTGACCGTATCTCCAATCGCGGTGTAATCCATTCTCGTTTTCGAACCAATGTTACCAAAAACCGCTGGCCCCGTATGAATACCGATACCGAACTTTACACCGAATCCGAATCTTTCAACTAGCTTCTGTTCTAATTGAACTGAGCCTTCCTTCATTGCCCATGCCGTTTGAACAGCCTTCATAGCGTGATCCTCTAAGAGTAAAGGCGCATTGTAAATTGCCATCGTTGCATCTCCAATAAACTTATCTAGCGTACCCTCATATTTGAAAATACAGCTTGCTGTAAGATCCAAATATTCATTCAATATTCCAACAATTTCTTCCGGTTCAGCTTGTTCAGATAACGATGTAAACCCTCGAATATCTACGAAAAGTACAGTTAACTCTCTGCGACTTCCGCCGAGCTTTAGACCTTCATCTCCATTTTTCAGAATTTGACTAACCACTTGTGGGGCTACATATCGACCGAAGATATCGGTAACTCGCCTTCTCTCTAGCAATTCTTTCATATAATTAAAAATAAGGACGGTAATATAGCTAACCATCAACAACGGGATGATATAAGCCAGAGAAATAATAACTCCTAGTCCATACAAATAGTGGCCCAAAAAGAGTAGCCCTACAATAAGAAGTAGTAGAATGATAAGCGATATTCCTACATGCAGCTTACGGAAAACAAAATACACGATAACTCCCATCAGCAGGATAAACAAGGCATTCCATTTCCAATCAAGCTCTTTCTTAAAATTCTCATCCAGTAAGGTTTGAATAATATTCGCATGAATCTCTACCCCAAACATCGTGCTCTTACGATCCATTGGTGTTGGATAATCATCTTTAAGTCCAACCGAATAAGGACCAATCAATACAATTCGATCCTCAAAATAATCCGGCGGTACGTCCCCATTTACGACCTTGGCATATGGAATGATTTCATAATCTCCGGGCACTCCCGAATAGGAAATATGAAACCGATTGAATGCATCCAGTGGCAGCTTAGCTGCATCCACCTGTTCCCCCATATGCTCTTTATACATTTTATAAATAGTCCAAGAAAAGCTTTCTACCGACTGGCCTTTATAGTCAAATTTGTATAATGATTGACGAACGACGCCATCATCATCAGGAATGGTGTTAATATGACCCAATGCAGCTGCTGCATCCTTTAGTTCAGTGAATGGCTCTGATAGTTCCATAGCTTCTATTGTTCCTCGCTTGGCAGAACTATCAAAAGTACCATAGCTAGGTAAAATCACATTACCAGCATTCTGCACGGACTCTATAAACGCTTGATCCTCCTCAGGATCGGTAGAAGATACCGGGAAGGTAATATCAAAAGCGATAGCTGCTGGCTTACCCTCTGACAACGTATTGACTAAATGAGCATGCACATCACGGCTCCACGGCCACTGACCTAATTCATTAATACTCTCATCATCAATTGCTATGATGGCTATACGCGCATCGGTTGCACTCTTTTTTTGCATAATCTTGTCTTGTATTAACATTTCGATATTAGTAAAAGTCCCTCTATACATCAATGCAATAGAGAGAATAACTAGAACTGAAATAACATGTGCCAGCTTAATTCTCACACTACTACTTCCCCTTTCGTCTTCATCATAGATGAATCTCCATTCCATCATAGGAAGCCGATGTAGCTTCAAAATACTGCCTTGCCTCTTGCTCAATTGAATCAAGCTGCTCATCTGTTCGATCTGGGCTATGATGATACAATATTAACTGCTTCGCACCAGACAACGTTGCTAGCTTACAGCCTTCCATGAAGGTCGAATGTCCCCAGCCTTGCTTACCTAATTGTCCCTCTTGTCCTTCGTACTCCGTTTCTGTGTATGTCGCATCATAAATAAGGACATCTGTATCCCGAACGAATCCGATCAAATCAGGCTCCGTCTCCTGACTATGCTCATAATCTGAAATATAACAAACCGATTGAGCACCGTGTTCAATCCGAAATAGAATCGTCCCACCGGGATGATTCCCACGTATGGTTCTAACTCGAATATCCTCAGTAATTTGAATCATTTCACCTGCTGTCATTTCTTGAAACTGCATATCCGCCTTCATCGCACCTAGTCCAATCGGCCAATAAGGAGGCTGCAGCAAGTGAGCCAATTGCTCGCGAAGGGATAGACTCTCTTTGACCTCACCATAAATGTGTATCAAATTATTCGGATTAAATGCAGGTTCGAACAGAGGAAACCCTTGTATATGATCCAAATGTACGTGACTAAGGAGAAGACAAGCTTTAACTGGAACTGTCCCTTTGGTTAAATGACGTCCTAGATGATAAATCCCTGTCCCCGCATCGATTATAATCAGCGTCTGGCCAATCTTGATCTCAACACACGATGTGTTACCTCCATATTTCATATTTTGTGCCCCTGTTATCGGTATCGATCCCCTTGTTCCCCAGAATCGAATTTGCAAATGTCCTGCTGTCAATTTTTCTACCTCACGATCTATATTGAAATTCTTGAATATATTATACAAATAATGGTATGGCCTAGTTATATAGTATACTTTTTCAAAATAAACGTAAAATCAATTTGTGTAAATATATCGAATTATACAATTTCTTTTACTACTATACCAAAAATATAGACATAATTCGCCTCTAGTCAAATAGGTTACGATGGATCGCCAAAATATTCTTGAAATTGACTTGGAGTGATATTCGTGTATTTTTTGAAGATGCTGATAAAATACTTGTAATCACTAAATCCTGTATCATGTGCTATCGTATATACTTTTCCCTCACCTGTTTTCAATAAATCCATCGCTTTTTGAATGCGATATCGATTCACAAATTCATTAAACGTATAAGAGGTCTCCATTTTGAACTTCTGATTCAAATAAGTGGAGCTAATCCCTAATTGCTCTACTAAATCATGAATGCTAATTTTGCGAGAATAGTTATCTTGTATATATTCCATCATCTTGGCTACATATTTAGATACCTTCGTGTTGATCTTGAGTAGATCTGCATTTAAGATCTCTTCAATTTGATTAGAATTGTTCAGAATGATTTCATATTTCCTCATAAGCTCAACCTGGCTCTTGGCCCGGCTTAATGCTTCGATTAACTGCTGCTCTTCGAGCGGTTTAACCAGGTATTCACTCACACCTAATTGAATGGCTTTCTTAGCTAAATGAAATTCATCATAGCCTGAAATAATAATACTGCTAAATGTATGTACTTTGAGACTTTGTTCAATCATCGTGATTCCATCCATCAAAGGCATATTAACATCTGCTATGACAATATCAGGTTTTAAACTAACAATTTTAGTAAATCCCTCTTGTCCATTGCAAGCTTCATCGATGACAACACAATCAGCCTTGAGCCAGTCGAATGTATAACGTATTCCTCTGCGTATCATATCCTCATCTTCAACAAGCAACACCTTAAACATCATCATCACCCTTTACGTGAGGTATGGTTAGTCTTACACATGCTCCCTTCCCTTGCGTACTATCAATCTGAATGCCATAGCTCTCTCCATATAAAAGTACTAGACGACGGTGAACATTATAGAGTCCAATATGCTCGCTGGTATTATCGTGATGATTCATGATGCTCTTCACCTGTGCAAGACGTTCTTCACTCATGCCAGTACCATTATCCCTAACCTCTAGAATAAGGTCTTGGCCATTTGTATATACACTAATCGATAATTTAAGATAATTCTGATTTTTGTAACCGTACTTAATCGAATTCTCAATTATAGCTTGTAGTAGCAGCTTAGGAACGATTGGATTACCAGCACTACTCGACACATCAACCGTATACTGTAAGCGTTCATTAAACCGGATTTGCTGTAATTTCAAATAATCCTGCACATAATTCAGATCGTCCTTCAGTAACACCGTTTGCCCGTCATTACTCACACTATATCGCAGAAGTCTGGAGAGGATCATGACAATCTCCTGTGCTTGATTAGCATCCACTTTAATCGCATATCGCAATGTTTCTAGTACATTAAATATAAAATGCGGATGGAATTGAGATTGAAGCTGTTTGATTTCGGTTGCAATTCGAATATTCGTTAGTTCATTATTTTTGCTCAAGAGATCATTCAACCTATCTAGCATCGTATTGTATTGATTACCTAAGCTTTCGAATTCATCTCCCGTTCTAATATCAACATAAGAATCCATAGTTCCTTCACGCAGCTGATTCACAGCATATAGTAATTTATCAATGGATTGTGTATTTCGAATGGACATTTTCCGAGCTAAAAAATAAATCAGAATCCATAGCGATAAACTGACTACGATAATGAATATAGAAAGTGTATAGTAGGTTGTTTCCTCTGATTTAATTGAGTTAAGTGTATAAACTTGCATCTGAGCGGCTGGGAGTTCCTTCTCGCTTATGTAGTACTTCCCATTCTGAAGCTCCACATAACCCTTCGAATCATATGTAGGTTTAAACTTATTCAGTAATCCCCTAGTAATATTATTTGTAGTTGCAATGATGGTATGATGCTGATCGGTTATAACTGAAATTTCATTATTAGGCTCAAAAATAAGCTTCTGTAGATCCGCTTCATACAGCTGATAGATCAGATAACCAGTCACGATATTGTCTTGTACAATCGCCTTACCAAACGTATAGACTGTATAACGATCATGAGAATACCGGAAGTTATTCATTTCAGTGAGAGTTCCTGCAGGGTCCTTGGCAATTCGCGTAATCATCGTATGAAAGTTCACATCATCCGTTAAATGATCTGTTGGTGCTGATGAAGATAAGAAGACACCCTTGGTATCGGTAATGTGAAATATACTCTTAACGTTCTGCCTATTGTTAAATTCATAGAATTCCTCATATATATTTTGGCTCTCCTGATGCGTACTAACAAACTTAATGACCTGTAACGAGCTAGCCATCCTGTTAATTTCTTCATAGTAGGAATTATAGACATTGGATATGTTCTGACTGATCTTGTGAGAAGCCTCATTCGTTTTCGTAGATAGAATACTGCGGGTATTATAAATTGTAAAAATAAAGAATAAGACCAATAAGATTATAAATGGGGTAAAGGTATATTGTAGAAATAAATGCCGTGTCGATTCTTTAAAATTTCGATCCTTTTTGCTAAATAACATAGCTAACCCCCATCCGATGAGTCTTTCAGTACAAGGATTGCGACAATAGCCGCTTACTTAATTACAGCCTTAGTTTATGGACATTATACCTTACATTATGGAGCCTGATAAGAATAAACAAGAAGTCTCGTATCTTCCACATGCTCGCAACAAAGAACAAGCCGGCCCTGCATAACAGGCACCGACTTGCTAGGTCAAACTGAACTAATTACATCGTAACTTCCTTATTACCAGTTAACTTAAGGAAAATAAGCAGCGACACGACAGTGATAAGAGTAAGGATCGTAGATAAGGCTGCGGCAACGCCATAGTTACCTCGAACGACCTCCGTATAAATAGCGACTGTCATCGTCTTGGTCCTTCCCGTATACAGGATAATAGAAGTACTTAACTCTGTTATGATCGTGATCCAGCTTAGAATAGCACCTGATATGACACCTGCTAGCATCATCGGTAAAGTTATTTTGAAAAATGTTTTCAGCTTTGAAGCACCTAAGCTTATAGCTGCTTCCTCTATTCCACTATTTATTTGATATAAAATTGCAGCACTCGAACGGATCGTATAAGGCAATCGCCTGATAACAAACGCGACGATCAGAATAATCGCTGTACCACTTAATAAGATCGGTTTGCTGTTAAAACTAACGAGAAGCGCGATTCCCAGGATCGAGCCTGGGACAATGTATGGAAACATCGTAAATACATCTAGTAGATTTGTTAAAGCATTGCTTCTTCTCACCGTAACATAAGCAATCAGAACAGCGAGCAGAACAATGAAAACCAATGAAGTAAGCGCTAATACAAAGGTATTCTGTATGGCGTCCCCAATATTCGTGAATGCAGCTCGGTAGCTGTCTAAAGAATAGCCCTTCACAAAAATTCTTCCTGAAGTTTTCAAGAATGAGGTGTAGATGACATAAAGCTGCGGTAATAGCGCTATGAACGTATATAGATATACACAGCCATGAGCTAGAATATTAGCTAACCCTTTGCTTGCCTTGGGCTCAATTGGATGAAGTGCACTCATTGTAAAAGCCCTACGCTGCGAAATAAACTTCTGCAACAAGAAGATTGAAGTCGCAAAGAGTACGACAATGACACTGATCGCAGCAGCAAACCCATCATCGCCGCCAACCTCACTAATAAACTCGGTAAAAATTAAGACAGGAACTGTCTTATAGCCTTCGCCAATCAGCATCGGAGTACCAAAGTCAGCTAAAGCACGCATAAAAACAAGCAAGCCACCCGCAAATAGGGTCGGTGTAATTAAGGGGACAATCACCTTCCACATTTTACGTATACCTGTACAGCCCATACTCTCTGCAGCTTCGACTAATGAATGATCTACATTCTTCAAGGCACCGGAAACAAACATAAAGATGAGAGGCGACAGCTGCAGCGTTAATACTAAGACGATTCCCGTAAACCCATAAATATCAGGCATTGTGATACCGAATGTATTGCTCATAAACTTCGTTATGACACCACTTCTACCTAGCAACAAAATCCACGAGTAGGCTCCAATGAACGGTGCCGACATCGATGAGATTAGGATTAGAATTCGAATAAAAGAATTACCTCTAATTTTGATCGTCGACATGATATAGGCCAGAGGTGTGGCGATCACTATAGATAATAGCGTCACACTTACGGTAACCTTCACACTATTAAACAAGGCAGATAAATAATATGTTTTACTGAAAAATTTCTGGAAATACACTAATGAAAAGTCACCTGTTGTACCATTAACAAAGCTTTTGGTAAGCAACGTAAACAAAGGAAAGGCTAGAAAAATCAAATAAAAAACGAAAATGAGCAAGGCAATATTTGTCCAAATATCAAATTTTCTAAATATCCGGCTCATGATGATATGCTCCTCGAATAATTCAGTTCTCCATACACATCAAATACATTGATTTTCTCTTTCTTCACTTTAAGCCTAATTCTTGCACCAGGCTCTAATATTTGTGAAACAGTAGATTCCTGAATAATTTCTACGCGTTGGCCTGACTCCAAATCCACAAAGTAATGCGTGTTCAAGCCTAGAAACACACTATGAACGATAGTTGCATGTAATCCTGCATCATCTTCAGCAATCACGAATTCTTCTGGTCTAACTGAAATTTTTACTGGCAAAGTATCCTGCTGTTGACCCTCTGGAACATATACACTTGGCAATAGCTCGTGATAGTCCTCTCCCAAATGTACAGAAGGCCTGGTCTGATCGTTGATCAAAGTTCCATCTATAATATTAGTGCGACCTATGAAAGTTGAAACAAAGGTATTAGCAGGTCTCTGATAGATTTCTTGTGGTGTTCCAATTTGCTGAATAATACCGGATTTCATGACTGCAATGCGATCGGATACCGCCATTGCTTCTTCTTGGTCATGAGTTACATACACTGTCGTAATACCTACACCCTTCTGAATCTCTTTGATCGCATTGCGCATTTCGATCCGAAGCTTAGCGTCTAGATTGGATAACGGCTCATCCATCAGCAGTACGTCTGGTTGTATGACAATAGCTCGAGCTAAGGCTACGCGTTGTTGTTGTCCTCCTGATAGATTCTTCGGCATTCTATCCTTGTACTCATCAATATGAACAACCTTAAGAATCTCATCTACTTTACGTTCCATCTCATTCTTAGCCATCTTACGATTCTCTAGTCCGAAGGCGACATTACCCTTAACAGTTAGATGGGGAAATATCGCATAGTTCTGAAACACCATTCCTATATTACGCTTCCCTGGCTCAACTAGATTAATAACACGTCCGTTAAAAAGAATCGAGCCTCCCTCTATACTGTTAAATCCAGCAATCATACGTAAGAGCGTCGTTTTCCCGCAGCCAGAAGGACCAAGGAGAGTGAAGAACTCCCCCTCCTTGATTTCGAGCGATAACTCAGGAATCACTTTGGTCTCACCATATTTTTTTACAACATCCTGAATTGATATCGAGACACTCATCTTCTGCACCTAATTTCTGATTAAATATTGTTGAAGATCAGCAAGCGTATATTATTGAAGACTTGTAAATAACTCCGTATAACGTTCTACAAGCTTAGCTTTATTCTCACGTACATACTTTAGATCTTCATTTATCATTTTGAAATCACTGTATGGCGTCATATGCGTGCCTAGCTTGGCATCCGAGCGTAATGGACGGTTCGTCATCTGGGTACCAAACGCATCCTGTGCTTCTTTGGAAATGATAAAATCAATAAATTTCTTCGCATTCTCTTCATTTTTGGAACCTTTAATAACTCCAGAACCTGCATCTAAGAAAACAGTACCTTCCTTTGGATAGACAATCGTTACCGGCCCACCGCTTTTCACATAGCTTGAAGATGGATCTTCATACGTCAAAGCAACAATATACTCGCCGTCCGCAACACTCTTATGAGCTGCACTTGAACCACTAGCAATTTTGCCATCTAGGTTCTTAATGAGTTCACCAACATAATTCCAACCTTTATCAGATGTATAGTCTCCACCCATCGCTAGTAGCATATTAGTCAATTGTGCAAAAGCTGAGCTTGAACTCGCTGGATCTGCAGATGCGATTTTCCCTTTGAGCTTCGGATTTAATAAATCAGTATATCCTTCGATTTTGATATCTCCAATTAGATTCTTGTTTACTAATAGAACACTTCCGTCTGAAACATAAGGTGTGATAAAGCCTGTTTCATTCCGATGACCCTCTAACAAATATTGATCATTAGGTGACTTATATTCTGCAAACAAATCAGCATTAGCTACATACGTAGCATAAGCTCCGCCAAACATAACATCGGCATACGGCTTCTCTTTTTCTGATTGTAAGCGCTTTATAATTTCGCCGGTTCCAGCCGTCACAAGCTCAACAGTAATACCTGTCTGTTTCTCAAACATGGGAATGATTGTTTTGATAATTTCCTCACTATTCGGACTATACACAACAAGCTTAGTCGACTCTTTACCAGAAGTAGAATCAGACCCTCCACAACCAGCTAAACCAATAACCATCACAATTGATAAAAATAACATTGCAAACTTTTTCAATATATTCACCCCTGTTAACGTATAGATTTAACTACGCCCAAATTGTAACAGAGTTATACACCACTAAAAATACTAAAATTCAAAAAACATATCTAATATTCGTAACTAAAGCTAATAAAAGCCACTATTCATTAGGAATGGTGGCTTGTGATTGCTTGCAGTAGTTGTAGCGATTTCTGTTTAGTGTAGAGATTTCTATTTAAGTGCAGGGTTTTCTATCTACTGTAGAGTTTGTATTAGCTTTGCAACAGAAATAGTGCTTGTATTATCTGTTGTCCTGTAATCACTTGAAAGTAGCTAAAGCGCTTGTATTATCTGTAGGCTGTATTAGCTTAGCAATGTTTGGGCTGCTTCTTTCTCATTCTGCACTTCCTGTTCTCGTTTTAGCGATGTTTTAGTGATGTTTAAGCGATCTAAACACTTTGACTGCATATCGTACATTCAAAATGATACTTTAGTCCAACTATTTAACTTTGACTGCATTTCATACATCCAAATGAACTAATAATGCATCAAAATTGAGAATAAGCAAGATTTGCCTGCACATTATGCAGGCAAACATCTACAATTAGTCTTCAATATGAGATTTGAATGTATCAAATGCAGGCAAAAGTAGATTAACCAGTGAAAATTCGTTACTATCAATTAGCGCTATACAAAAAAACAAGCCACCATTCATAATCGAATAGTGGCTTGTATTTGCTTGGCAACGTCCTACTCTCCCAGGACCCTTCGGTCCAAGTACCATCGGCGCTGGAAGGCTTAACGGTCGTGTTCGGGATGGGTACGCGTGGTTCCCTTCCGCCATCGTCACCAAACAAGTGCTTGCAACGCAAGCGCGATCCGCGAGAAAATCTGTTACCCGATTAGGCAAATAGAATTTCGAGCGTTCTGCTTACAAGGTATTGTACCTTGAAAACTAGATGCGAATTGAAACTGTAAGAATGCTTATATGCTTCCGAAGTATCTTTTGTTCTCGCACTTTCCTTACAGAAAGTACTGCCACAAAAAATTTTAGGTTAAGCCCTCGACCTATTAGTACTTGTCAGCTACACACATTGCTGCGCTTCCACCTCAAGCCTATCAACCTCGTCGTCTACAAGGGGTCTTACGGGGTCTTAC
>NZ_JBFULK010000023.1:0-63597 GCF_056400365.1 Paenibacillus sp. P5_B5 | reverse complement strand
GCCAGCGTTCGTCCTGAGCCAGGATCAAACTCTCCATTAAAGTGCTCATCAACCAAAGTTGATTTGCTATAATTAGAGCTGATTGCTCAAAATTTCTTGCTAGCTTGTCTTGATCACTCACGCCGAAGCGCTCGTTCTCTCAACGTTTTTGAGGTTAATAACCTCTTGTATGATATTTTGCCTTCGCGGGCAAAAATCACTTTTTCTTCACTCGTTGTTCAGTTTTCAAAGGACAATTTGTTGCTGTGTTTCTCGTGTGTTGCCGTGTTGTTCAGCGGCGACTTAAATAAGATAACACAGGTCAATTGGTCATTGCAAGCCCTTTTGCACATTTTTTTATTTGTAAAAAATTACAGCGACTTCTTGTCTGGAAGCCACTGTAATTCAAACTCTTTTATTCTCCTTGGCGATCTCTCATATGTGGGAAGAGCAGTACATCACGAATCGATGGTGAATTCGTTAGTAACATGACCAATCGATCAACGCCAATTCCGAGCCCACCCGTTGGTGGCATACCATATTCAAGCGCACGGATAAAGTCATTATCCATTTCATGTGCTTCATCATTACCATGCTCACGCTCAAGCAGCTGAGCTTCAAAGCGTTCACGCTGATCGATCGGATCATTTAGTTCAGTAAATGCATTGGCATGTTCACGCGCAACAATAAATAGCTCAAAGCGATCCGTAAAGCGTGGATCAACCGGATTCTTCTTCGCAAGTGGTGAAATCTCCACTGGGTGACCAAATACGAATGTCGGCTGAATAAGCGTCTCTTCAACAAACTGCTCGAAGAAAGCATTCAGAATATGTCCGAATGTCATATGGGGCTCCACTGGAACTTTATGTTCACGTGCTAATTGATGTGCTTCTTCATTCGTCATTTGAACGCCAAAGTCTACACCAACCACTTCTTTAACAGCATCAACCATAGAAACTCGGCGCCAAGCTGGCGTCAAATCAACCTCATATTCGCCATAAGTGACCTTGGTTGTTCCAAGCACCTCAGAAGCAATATGGGCAATAAGCTCCTCAGTTAATTTCATGATATCTTTATAATCAGCGTATGCCTCATAAAGCTCGATCATTGTAAATTCAGGATTGTGACGTGTAGAAATCCCTTCATTACGATAAACGCGACCAATTTCGTATACTTTCTCAAGTCCACCTACAATAAGACGCTTCAAATGCAATTCAATTGCGATCCGCATATGTAACTCCATATCAAGCGCATTATGATGCGTATTAAAAGGACGTGCAGCAGCACCTCCAGCAATCGCGTGTAAAGTCGGTGTCTCAACTTCTAAATAACCAAGTGAATCTAAATAACGACGCATCGATTGAATAATCTTCGAACGTGTAATAAACGTACGCTGAACGTCTTGACTCATAATTAAGTCAACATAACGCTGGCGGTAGCGCATTTCTACGTCCTTCAGTCCATGGAATTTATCAGGCAACGGCAAAAGAGACTTAGTTAATACTTCTAACTCAGTTACTTTTACAGATGTTTCTCCTGTTTTAGTTTTGAACACGACCCCTTTAACACCGATCAAATCACCAATATCCAGAATGGAAAAAGCAGCATATTTAGCTTCACCAATCGCATCTTGGCGCACGTAAATTTGAATTTTTCCTGTAATATCTTGTAAATGTGCAAAGCAAGCTTTACCCATTTCGCGTTTTTGCATAATACGACCAGCAAGTACAACTTCAACTGCTTGCTCATCTAGTTCTTCTTTACTCAAGTCATTATAACTATCAAGAATAGCTCCAGCTTGGTGAGTACGTTCAAAACGAGCTCCAAATGGGTCTATCCCCATTCCACGTAGCTCGTCCAATTTGTCCCGTCTAATCTGTAATAGTTCGTTTAATTCTAATTCGCTCATGATTTCACTCCTCATGTTATCTTGCGGTTTATAACAGCTTATAACCGAAAAAGCTTCCAAAGGAAGCTTTTCAGAAAGCAGGTTATGGATGAGAACGGATTACTTCTTAATTTCCATAATTTCGTATTGGATTACACCTGCAGGTACCTGTACATCCACAATCGACCCAATTTGCTTGCCAATAATGGACTTACCAACTGGGCTTTCATTCGAAATTTTATTCTGAAATGGATCCGATTCTGCTGTTCCGACAATTGTGTACTCTATTGAATCACCAAATTCTAAGTCTTTCAGTGTCACAATAGATCCAACACTTACAACATCCGTATCTACATCGTCATTGTTAATAATTCGAGCATTACGAAGCATTTTCTCAAGTGTAATTACACGACCTTCAACGAATGCTTGCTCATTCTTAGCATCTTCATATTCGGAGTTTTCACTGATATCCCCATAACCGATCGCCACTTTAATTCTTTCAGCGATTTCACGGCGCTTTACCGATTTGAGGTATTCAAGCTCCTCTTCAAGCTTCTGTAAGCCTGTTTGCGTGAGAATGACCTCTTTTTCAGCCATTTGTCCAGTCTCCCGTCATATAAATAATTTTTAATATCGGATTTTCCAGTTAAACCGCTTACCTTAATATATTACAACCAAGTCTGGTGATGACTGGAAAATAAAACTGATTTTTATATTGACTGATTATATTGCAATGGTATTCAAATGTCAATCTGCGACAGCTCCAGCTAACTCGCTTGAGTTGGAGAAATTCTCAAGTATTTCAGCCATTCCCATACGAGTGGTTTGCTCCATTATCGCATCTTTTACTCGAGCAGCTCCTCTTAAACCTTTAAGGTACCACGCCATATGTTTGCGCATTTCCTTAACAGCTACACGTTCACCTTTAAGATCAATCAAACGATCCATATGAAGAATAGCTATCCTCATTTTTTCTTGTGCTGTAGGTTCGTCTAGTAATTGACCCGTTGATAAATATTCAACTGTACGATACAGCATCCATGGATTACCAAGAGCTGCACGACCGATCATTACGCCATCACAGCCTGTTTGGTCGAGCATTCGTTTTGCATCCTCTGGAGTTATAATATCGCCGTTCCCGATAACTGGAATTGAGATTGTTTCCTTTACTTGACGGATCATGTCCCAATTAGAATGTCCTGTATACATTTGCTCACGAGTCCGGCCATGAACAGTTACCGCGGAACCACCACCACGTTCCACCGCTTTTGCATTATCAAGCAAATAAATATGCTGGTCATCCCAACCAATTCTCATTTTAACTGTAACCGGTTTACTCACGTTCGCTACAACCGTTCGAATCATTTCTTCAATTTTGGCAGGTTGAAGTAACCAACGAGCACCCGCTTCATTCTTCGTGATTTTGGGAACAGGACAGCCCATATTGATATCGATGATATCCGCATTCGTTTGCTGATCCACAATTTTAGCAGCTTCAACAAGAGTTTCTGTATCACCACCGAAAATTTGTAATGAGAGAGGTTTCTCTCTTTCATCTACAAATAGCATTTCAAGCGATTTAGCGTTGCCATGTAAAATGGCTTTATCACTTACCATTTCAGCACAAACTAAACCACAGCCAAAATCCTTGGCGATTAATCTAAAAGCCGGATTACATACACCTGCCATTGGAGCAAGAACGACTTGATTCGGTGCAGTTACACCACCTATTTTTAACATGTTATCAACCTCTTTCTACATTACCGGACTTAGAAGTATGAAGTTCCTCAAGATCTATATGAAGAGCGGAAGAAATTCGCTGTAAGATTCGTAAGTCAGGTTTTCTTGTTCCTCGTTCAATGGAGCCTAATACGGCCATAGAGACACCAAGTAAATCAGCAAGTTCAGCTTGCGTATGTCCCTTCAGTTTGCGGTAAGCTCTAACACGTCTTGCGATTACGTCTTTGTCCACAACATAACCCCTTCTTTCCCCTGACAAGTGTTTTGTATTTTCTGATATAATGCAGCTCTCTCTGCATCAACTAGAGCCATGACTTCAACAAGGGGAATCAATACAAATGCCCGCTCCTCCATTCGTGGATGTGGAAGTATAAGATCTGTTGTATTCATCTGCTGATCACCATATAGCAGCAAATCTAGATCTACTGTGCGTGGACCAAAACGAATATCACGTACTCTGCCAAGCTCAGCTTCCACATGAAGCATAAAATAAAGCAATTCATGCGAAGTTAGAGATGTGCATACACTGATTACTTTATTCAAAAAAGATGCTTGATCGGCATAACCAACAGGCTCCGTTTCATAAATAGAAGACGATGCAATGACTTGTATCTGTGGATGTTCGTTTAATCTTTCTACTGCTTGCTGCAAATAGCTTTCACGATCCCCCATATTGGAACCAAGTCCAATATAAGCTACTGTATCTGTTGTATCTCTATTAGAGGGAATCATGACAGTTCAATTCCTGACTGTTTACGAGTTATTTCAACCATTACACCTTGACAATGAACATCAAAAGGTGGATGCGGCTTATTAACGCGAACCATTACTTCATTAATCATATTATAAAGATGGAGCAATTCTGAAGCAATAGCTTCCGCTAAAGCTTCAATCAACTTAAAAGGCTTACCGAGGACAATTCGTTTAATGACTTCATAAGCGTCGGCATAGCTTACACTATCCTCCATCTGATCACTGAGACCTGGCTTGTTAAGCGGCATTCTCAATTCGACATCAACAAAGAATCGTTGACCGAGCTTATTCTCCTCAGGAAAAACGCCGTGATATCCGTAAAACTCCATTTTCGACAAAATAATCTTATCCATACTTGATCTAAATCCCTTCATAACTAAATTAGTACGTTAGTAATTAAATTGATTCCGAACGATGGCATCGGTCATAATTACAGTCCGCTTAATCTCCTTCACATCGTGAACACGTACGATATCACAGCCTTGCATAATCCCAAGTGTTACAGTTGCGGCTGTTCCTTCAATTAAATCATTCTTTGGCAGATCAAGTGTCCGGTAAATCATACTCTTGCGAGAAGTAGCGAGTAGAACCGGATAACCCAGCTTGGTAATTGGCGTAAGATTGTTCATTAGCCATAAGTTATGTTCATATGTTTTGCCAAACCCAATTCCGGGGTCAAGCACAATATTATGGTCAGCTACACCGGCTTGACGCGCAATGGAGATAGAGATTTGAAGATCTGATATGACCTCAGGGAGAAACTGATTATAGATAGCTTCTTGACGATTATGCATTAGAATAACGGGACATGCATGCCTCGCTGCTACTTTAGCTATATGAGGATCTCTTCTAAATCCCCATACATCATTAATAATCGATGCTCCTGCTTGCATAGCTTGTTCGGCAACCTCAGCTTTATACGTATCAATCGATATAGGCACAGGTAATTTAGCAGCTGTTAGGGCTTTAATAACGGGGATGACTCGATCAAGCTCCTCCTGCTCACTCACTTCCACTGAGTCAGGACGAGTCGATTCACCGCCAACATCAATTAGATCCGCACCTTCCTGGACCATTTGAAATGCACGTTTAACCGCCGCTTCAACCGAATTATAAGTGCCTCCGTCAGAGAATGAATCTGGTGTTATATTAAGAATACCCATTATGAGTGTTTTGCGGCCTAATTCTATCTGATTTGTTTCATACGTAAGAGTTCGTATCATATAACACTTCCTATGCGTTGTTGATAGTGCTCCATTAATCGTTTCGTTTGTGTCTCAGGAATTGAAGCATTCACTCTCTTGAAATTAATTTTCACATGATCTGGTGTATATAAATAGTTGATTGGCACTAGTTCTTGAATCGAACTTGTAATGAACGCTTCTTCAGCGCTTACTAAATGATCCCAAGTAAATAATCCTTCTACGAGCTCAATTCCCAAGGTACCAGCTAATTCTATAACTAGATCCCTTGTTACACCGGGTAAACAGCCTGTATCAAGCGATGGCGTATAGAGAATACCTTCTCGGAAGAAAAATAGATTCGATACAATCCCCTCGGCGAGATAACCATCTTCAGTAAGCATCAATCCTTCAGCACCTACAGCCCATGGATATCTGGAAAGTTCACGCTTGGCGAGAATATTATTCATATAATGCAATGATTTTAATCGATATAATCCTTCAGGTGTGTTGCGATTCAATTTAAGCAGCTGCAACGGCTTCCCATTTAGATATAACTTCTCATCTCTAGGAGGTAATCCCTTCACATATAAAATCTCCGTTGGTTGTTCATATGCTTCATCTCCAGGTAGACCCAGTATGGAAGTACCCGCAGTAATTGTATAACGAAAATAACCATCTGATAGGTCATTAGCCTCTAACAATTCATTCACTTGCTGGCGAATTCGTTCCAGATCAGGCATAAACCGAATACCAAGCTCTTTACAACCCCGATCAAGCCGTTCCATATGCTTCTCGAGTAAGAAAGCCTGCCCGTTATAGGTGCGAAAAGTTTCAAACAAGCCCATTCCATAAAGAAAACCGTGATCATAAACAGAGACCACAGCTTCTCTTTCTTCTATACAAAGCCCATTTAAGCTAATTATCATTGCGATTGCTCCCTTAACCAATGAAATTGCGAAGCAACTGCAAGCCTGAATTCGTTAAGATAGACTCTGGGTGAAATTGAACACCCTCAATCTTATACTCTTTATGTCGAAGTCCCATAATCTCTCCATCCTCTGTCCACGCGCTAACTTCCAGACACTCCGGTAAAGTCTCTTTACGGACAATCAAGGAATGATAGCGTGTTGCTGTAAATGGTGACGGAATTCCCTCGAATATCGTTTTACCATCATGATGAATTTCAGAAGTTTTGCCATGCATCAGGTTTGCTGCACGTACTACTTCTCCACCAAATGCTTGTCCAATGGACTGATGCCCTAGACAGACTCCAAATATCGGTGTTGTACCCTTAAAATGATCAATAACTGCGAGTGATATACCCGCTTCATTAGGTGTACATGGTCCTGGTGATATGAGTATACGATCAGGGTTAAGTGCTTCAATCCCCTGAATATCGATTTCATCATTGCGGTAAACAACTGGCTGCTCACCAAGCTCACCTAAATATTGTACTAAGTTGTAAGTGAATGAATCATAATTATCAATTACTAAAATCATCCCTAGCTCATCCTCCGCTCATGACTCTCCCATTGTTACCTGAGTCTCATTCTTTACTCTGCTTGTCATATATTCACTGTATTTAATTGCCTTCCAAATTGCCTTAGCTTTGTTAAGCGATTCTGTGTATTCCTTGGCTGGAACAGAATCAATAACTATACCAGCTCCTGCTTGAACATAACCGATTCCCTGTTTAGCTAAGAGTGTTCGTATAATAATATTAAATTCCATATCTCCATTATAGTCAATCCATCCCATTGAACCTGTATAAGGACCGCGACCAACTGGCTCTAACTCTTCAATGATCTCCATCGTCCGCACTTTAGGTGCACCTGTTATCGTACCACCAGGGAATGTCGCAGCTATAACATCAAACGCATCTTTATTCTCCGCTAATTCACCTTGAACTTCCGTAACAATATGCATAACATGCGAATAGTATTCAATCACCATGAATTCATCTACTTTGACGCTACCAAACTTCGAAATGCGTCCGAGATCATTTCGTTCGAGATCAACAAGCATCACATGCTCAGCACGTTCTTTATCATTCGATATAAGTTCGTCAGCAAGCTTCTGATCCTCTTGAGGTGTGTTTCCGCGCGGCCTTGTGCCCGCAATGGGTCTTGTCCTCAGCTTAGAATCCTCTAGCTGCACAAGTAGTTCAGGAGAAGCACTCACAAGCGTAAAATCACGAAAGCGCATAAGCCCCATGTATGGTGAAGGATTTATGATGCGCAACCACTCGTATATATGTTCTGCAGATGATTGTAGTTCACTGCTTTGACGCACGGACAAATTAACTTGAAATACATCCCCTTGAGCAATATAGGCTTGAATTTTCTCTACTGCTTGTTCAAACTCTTCTCTCGGAAATGCTCTTGTCAGATTGGGGAGCGTCTCCATATCAATATCAAGCTGCTCATCCCGTGCCAGTTTCTCGTTCTGGAACAGTTCTTCACGAGCCTGCCTTAACTCCTTAGAAAAAGTAGATTGAACGAATTGTTCCCACTGAGCTAACATGTCGAACGAAGCTTGCTCTGCTTGATCATAAGCGTGGCTTATCGCTTCACGACTACCTTGCAGATCTGACGTAACATTCGTATGGACTGCGATATATAAGGCAGACTGCTCATGATCGATCACCCAAACCTGATTATAAAGTCCAAATGCATAATCGGGCACTTCAACATCGCGATTAGCCTTGAGCGGCAACCGTTCAAGTGAGCGAACGACATCATAACCCCAGAAGCCAACACATCCCCCAATAAATTTAGGTGCTCCAGTGACTTTGGGTGAAATGTATGGTTTCATCCATTGCTTAACAGCCTGAAGTGGCTTCATCTGAACCCTATCATGCAATAACATCTGATTGTCATCATTCGTTCGATTATTTATAGCTTGATTAACACCCCAAATCTCTGCTTCCTCTATTGTTCCACGGATGATTGACTGTGGTTTAATACCAAGGAATGTATAACGCCCACCTTTACCACTCTCAAGCACGAATGATTCAGGTGTTGCTTGACGCCATGCCTCCTCCCATGAAGCAAGAGAAAGCATCTCTTTACTTCCTTCCCAGTCGACACGTTTAACAAACGGAAGTACGGTATAATCCCCAGTATCCATCCACATATACCAATCTGCAAGCCTTGTTACATTCACCGCTAAACTTCCCCCAATTCAGGTACAAATAGTTCCACATTCTCTTATTTAAAATTGTTATTAAGTATACTTCATTTGCTCATATAAATGAAATAGTACCAATTGTTAATTTTCATTAGTTGTGTTATGAAGTAATAGATCATTCTAAATGAAATGGAGGATAAATATGTCTTATCCCATAAGAATCCTTATATTCATAACCTTAATCGCATTATGTGGTTGCGAGTCGCAAGAGTTTGTCAAAGTACAGGGTTCGGGAGTTGCAGATAGTGAAAGTTATCAACCGATCAGAGAAATTTTCAAAAATAATACCTACTACAAGCCCGTTTCAATTAAAGAAGGCTTACAGCAATTGCCCGAAGCGATGGCTCACAATATTCATGCAGTCAACTCATCTGATCTACCCTTTAAGGTGGATCTCGAACAAGCTTTCATTGTTACAACGAAAGACAACCAAACGAATGAGGAGCTATATCAGCTCCAGCTTACTTATTTAACTAAGAATGAATACGACTTAACAGGAGAATCATTCTTCATCGTAAATATTGCACAACTTAGTAAGGATCCCTTCTCTAATATTGTCGAAAAGACAATTACAAAAGACTTATTGGGTAATCAGGTTAAAGTAGAATCCATCGACGATAACACATCACTTTATCACACGATCATTACAACAAATGGAGCCTATACTTATCATTACTATAATTATGATGCAAAGGATAATTCCATAGGCATTACCGGCACAGCAGCAAATGAGATTGTATATTATCATCACGGACTATTTTATCAAATTGGGTATCAAGTCGATGCAAGCAAGAACAATAAAGAGGTACATGATAAGATGGTACAACTGGCTAAACAACTACTTATTAAATGAATAAATAAGGCTCGCGGAAACAAAAAAGAGCTACCTTCGCGTCGAAGCGCATCGGGGTAGCCCTTGTTATTAACATTTATGTTGTATCTATCTTAATCTTCAAACTGATATAACGGAGTGGACAAATAACGTTCGCCATTACTTGGTAGGATGGCAAGTACTCGCTTGCCTGCTCCAAGCTCCTTAGCTACTTTTAAAGCGGCATAAATAGCTGCACCAGAGGAAATCCCACCTAGTATACCTTCTTCTCGTGCAACAATTCGTGAAGTTTCGAATGCAGCCTCATTCTCTACTTGAATAATTTCATCATAAATTTGTGTATCTAAGATATCAGGTATAAACCCTGCACCAATACCTTGAATTTTATGAGGACCAGGTTTACCGCCAGATAGAATAGGTGATGCTGCAGGCTCTACTGCGTAAATTCGAATGTCAGGGAAGTTCTCTTTCAATACAGCACCCGTACCTGTAATTGTTCCGCCAGTACCGATACCCGAAATAAATGCATCAAGCTTACCATCATAACCATTAATTGCTTCCACAATTTCCGGACCTGTCGTATTTTGATGAACCTTGACATTAGCAATATTCTTGAATTGCTGTGGCATAAAGTAGTTATCATTCTCTGAAAGGATCGCTTCAGCACGAGCAATTGCACCCTTCATACCCTCAGCGCCTGGTGTAAGAACGATCTGAGCACCATACGCACGAAGTAAGTTGCGGCGCTCCAAGCTCATTGTTTCTGGCATAACAAGGATTGCTTTGTAACCCTTTGCTGCTGCTACCATCGCAAGACCAATACCCGTGTTTCCACTAGTTGGTTCGATAATTGTATCACCAGCTTTAAGAAGACCATCACGTTCAGCAGCTTCTACCATTGCGATAGCAATTCGATCCTTCACACTAGAACCAGGATTCTGATACTCTAGCTTCACATAAACCTCAGCACTTCCTTCAGGTACTACACGGTTTAAGCGAACAATCGGTGTATCTCCAATTAACTCCGTAACACTTTGTACAAGCTTTGCCATAACCCAATTCCTCCTCATATAAACATTAAATAACTATATTTCCGATTAATTTAGTTGGTATTTGATTATTATTATATTAAGGCCATCTGAAAGTGTCAATAGGTGACGTTAGAATATTCTTATTATTAAGGCAGGAAACGATTATCTAAGATAACCGAACCATGCTTCTTCCTAAGTTCTTGAACAACTTCTTTAATAGGAAGTGCATTTTGCAGCGCCAATTGTTTACGAACTTTTTCCTTGGTTACAGCTTCATCCTCTTGTGCTACTGTTCTTTGGTCGAGTAATTTAATTATCGCGTAATTCCCATTGTTTAATTCAATAATCCCGCTTAATTTACCTGAGCGCAGTTTGGATGCTGCTTCTAGTACTTCAGGGTGAATGAATGGATCGTCATCCATGACCCAGCCTAGATCACCACCATTAGAAGCTGTAGTATCATCTATTGATCGATCACGTACGAGTATAGCGAATGTTTCCCCTTTGTTAAGTTCCTTTAGGGCCTTATCAGCATGCTCTTGACTCGCTAGAATCATTTGCTGAATATGAAATTCTTTGCGGACTTTAAATTCATCCTTATGAGTCTTTATGTAATCATCGACTTGACGATCAGTGATCGTAATATTGCGTGTGGCGATTTTATCAAGCAAAAGCTTGTATTCAGCATCTTTGTACAAGTCTGCTTGGGATAATCCAAGTTGTTTTTTCATAGCAAGATAATACTCATCCATACTATCATAACCAACACTCATCGCTTGCAGCTCTGTTTCAATCTCAAGCTTGGATACAGAAATCCCTAAAGACTCAGCTTCAATACGGATAGCGTGGTTATTTAATAGTTGGTTAAGTAATTCAGCTCCATAGCTGCGAACTAAATCGTCATGTAAATCACTTAATGTGATTTGGACATCTCCGATTTGTGCAATTACTTTATTCGATTCCAAACGTCCTTCTGCATCACCTAACTTGGAATGACTTGGCTCACTAGAACTCAAATTCATCAGTAGCAGGAACAGAAGAACGATTGTACTTAAGCTTAACCCCCCGATAACACTCCATAATACTTTGTTCGCCTTGTTCATATCCTTTAAATGCCGCCGCCTTAGTCAATCTAATTTATCAATTAATACCTGCAATTGCTGTTCTGAATAAACGTATTTCTCATTACAAAAATGACAAACCACTTCTGTTTCTTCACCTTCATCTAATAGTCTTTGAAGTTCAGCCTTACCTAAGGTCATCAAGGTTTGTTCAATTCTCTCATTAGAGCAACTACAATTAAAGTGAACTTCTGAAGTCTCTAATATTTGTATGGAGGGTAATACTTCATGAAGAATCTGTTCAAGCGATAATCCCCGATCAAGCATTGTTGTCATAGAAGGTATAGATGAAAGTTGCTGCTCAATGTCGGTTATTTCTCGATCGGTAAGACCGGGCATCAACTGGATAATAAAGCCTCCAGCTGCTTTAATGGTATAATCGACATTCACAAGAACACCTAATGCGACAGCAGAGGGAGTTTGTTCTGACTTAGCAAAATAGTACGTAAAATCTTCAGCGAGTTCTCCTGATACGATAGGAATAGAACCGCGGTAAGGTTCCTTCAGACCAAGATCTTTAATTACATATAAAGTACCATCTGTACCAACAGCTCCAGCTACATCGAGCTTGCCTACGGAATTCAGCGGCAAATCAACCTCAGGATTTGATACATATCCTCTTGCTTCACCTCTGGCATTGGCATCAACAACGATCTGCCCTATTGGTCCGCCACCTTTAATCTGAATCGTTAGTTTCTCTTCACCTTTAAGCATTGCACCCATCATAAGTGCCGCAGCAACGGTACGCCCAAGTGCCGCCGCTGCTGTAGGTGTTGTGCCATGTCTTTGATGTAATTCCTGCGTCATCTGCTTCGTTTGTACGGCAAACGCTCGAACTTTTCCTTCGAGCGCTGTACCCCTAACCATATAATCATTCATGAAATCGATGTCACTCCTAGCTAGTAGTTACAATTTCTATACATTCTTTTCGTAAATCATTTGCAATCCTTGCAAAGTCAGTAGTGGGTTCACAACATCAATTGTACGCGATTCGGACGCGATTAATTCCGCTAATCCTCCTGTTGCAACTACTTTAGTTTTAACATCAAATTCTTCCTGTATTCGTGTCACAATTCCGTCTACCTGAGATACGTATCCATAAATAATTCCTGCTTGCATTGCTGTAACCGTATTTCTTCCGATCACACTTTTGGGCTTGACGAGTTCTATCCTTGGAAGCTTAGCTGCTCGTTGATAAAGTGCCTCAGTCGAAATGCCTATGCCTGGAGCAATAGCTGAACCAATCAGTTGATGCTTATCATCAATATAATCATAAGTAGTCGCTGTACCAAAATCTACGATTATACAAGGTGCACCATATAATTCTAAGGCAGCAACTGCGTTCACGATTCGATCAGCACCGACTTCCTTAGGATTATCTGTGCGAATGTTTAATCCTGTTTTGATACCTGGGCCAACGATATATGGCGTTTTGTGAAAATAATCCTTACACATATTCTCGAGCGCATAAATCAATGGTGGAACAACTGAAGAAATAATGATGCCTTCAATCTCTTCTAATTTAATATCGGCATAACCAAAAAGATTATATACCATTATTCCATATTCATCAGATGTAGCAGATCGATTCGTACTTAATCTCCAGTGATGTATCAGTTCCCTCTGCTTATATAGACCAAGCACAATGTTAGTATTCCCTACATCCACCACCAAAATCATTTAAGCGCACCGCCTTTGCGCTCATTGAGATCAAGTGAAATATCAAGTGCAGTCACAGAATAAGTTAATCTTCCTACAGAAATAACATCGACACCTGTCTCTGCTAAGTTCTTAATTGTCTGAAGCGTCACTGAACCTGAGCCCTCGATAATAACATGTGGAGCTCTTGTACGAATGATTAGAACTGCTTCTTTCATATCACTAATTGACATGTTATCAAGCATAATAATATCTGCTCCGGCGGTAATCGCTTTATCTAATTGGTCAAAGCTTTCCACTTCAACTTCAATTTTCATCGTATGTGGAATTTCTTCTCTCGCAGCAGTAATAGCCTTCGTAATTCCGCCTGCACCCTTGATATGATTATCTTTAATCATCACGGCATCATAAAGCCCGAATCTGTGGTTATAGCCACCACCGACGCGAACAGCATATTTCTCAAGTAGACGAAGACCTGGTGTTGTCTTGCGGGTATCGACAAGTCTTGTCGATAATCCTTCAAGTGCATTAACGTATTCACGTGTCTTAGTCGAAATACCAGACAAACGTTGAAGAAGATTAAGTGCTAAACGCTCACCTATGAGAATACTTCGTGTACTTCCCGAAACAACGGCTAATACATCACCTTTGACAACCGTATCACCATCTTGCTTCTGAGGCTCGAAATGTAATGCGGAATCTATCTCAGCAAACACAAGCGCTGCGATCTGTAAGCCACATACGATACCGTCTTCTTTGACATGAATAATCCCTTTGGATGTATGATCCGCTGGAATAGTTGCCAATGCAGATACATCTCCTGTACCAACATCTTCTGCCAGCCAGGCTCTTATATTATTAACGACTAAATCAAGCTTAAGGTTGCGCATCCACAATCGACTCCTCTAAAATTTCTTGCTCTCTAACAAATTGAATATGTTTAAGCCATTGTGCATCATCACGATCCGGGAAATCTTCGCGATAATGACCGCCACGGCTTTCTTCACGTTTCAATGCTCCTTGCGTTGTTAACAACGCGCATGTCAACAAATTGGCAAATTCATATTCTTCTCGTCTGGTTAAGTAATTATTGAAAATAGCTAGCTGTCTCGATAACTCATCCAAGCCTTTATATAATGTTTGAGCCGACCGCTTAAGTCCAGCTTGTCTTAGCATGACCTTCTGTAGCTTAAGCTTGCGTTCAACGATAGGCTGTGTCGGTATATCTGTACGCTTATTAACATCAGTCACAAGTGATGCAATCATACTGTCTCGCTCAGTAAGCGGAGCTAAAGATTGAATTCGCTCGATAATACGTCGACCGAAAACAATTGCTTCTGACAAGGAATTCGATGCAAGCCTATTCGCCCCATGTACCCCTGTTGAAGACACCTCACCACAAGCAAACAGCCGCTTCACATTTGTTTCACCATGAAGATCGGTTTGAATACCACCCATCATATAGTGAGCAGCTGGAGCAACAGGAATCCAGTCACTTGATAAGTCTAACCCAAATGTCATGCAGAATTCGTAAATGGTCGGAAACCGGTGTTTCACCATTTCCTCAGATTCATGTGTTACATCAATATACACATAGGTTGAGCGGGTTGCCTCCATCTCGGATACGATTGCTCGTGCCACAATGTCACGTGGCGCAAGCTCAAGGAGCGGATGATAGCGTTCCATGAATCGTTCTCCACGTATATTGCGTAGATAAGCTCCTTCGCCTCGTACAGCCTCGGAGATCAAAAATCTCGGTGCGCCAGGGTAACAGAGTGAAGTCGGATGGAATTGGATGAATTCCATATCCTGAATAATTGCACCTGCACGATAAGCAAGTCCAATGCCATCCCCAGTTGCAACGTCAGGGTTTGTCGTGTAACGGTACAACTGCCCTGCCCCACCTGTACATAGAATTGTAGCATTACCAAGCACAATAACTTTGCTACCATCTTGCTTCTGTACAAGTGCCCCAATGCATACGCCATTCGGTTCCGTTAGTAGATCGATCACAAAGTGATCATCCCACAGTTCAATGTTGGAGTGACTCTTCACTTTCTCCGATAAAGCACGTACAATTTCTGCGCCAGTAGCATCACCATGCGCGTGTAGGATTCTACGCTGACTGTGTGCACCTTCTCTAGTTAGAGCAAGCTCGCCATCCTCAATATCGAACTCCGTACCAAAACGAATTAAATCCTTTACACCACTAGGGCCTTCATGTACAAGTACATCTACTGCTTCACGTGAGCATAAGCCCGCGCCAGCCATTAGTGTATCCTGTAAATGATATTCAGGTGAATCATCGTCCGAAATAACCGCAGCTATCCCTCCTTGGGCGTGCTGCGTATTCGAATCAAGCAACGATTTCTTTGTAATCATCAGTACGCGATGTTCTTTACTCGCCTTAATTGCTGTAAATAATCCTGCTATTCCTGAACCTATCACAATGACATCGGTATTAACTACTGGTAAAGAGCCCAATTCAACATCAACTAAATATCTTGGAATCACTCTTCTCATCTCCAAAGCTTGCGAATTCGATTATTTATTTATGAGAGCAGATTAACTCTACTTAACTAGTAACATACGTTCTAGCGATAGTCTTGCTTGATCTGCAACATGTTGTTGCACATGAATTTCTGGTTGCATAGTTTCTAAACAACGAACAACCTTCTTCAGGTTATTCACTTTCATATTCGGACAAACCAAATATTTAGTGGCAAAATAAAACTGTTTATTCGGACTATCTAAACGCAGCTGATAGCCAGTGCCGTCTTCTGTCCCAACAATAAATTCTTGACATTCTGACTCTCTGCAATATTTAATAATAGCTGTAGTTGAACCAACAAAATCACCCAGCGCTACAACCTCAGGTCGACATTCCGGATGAACGACAAACTGTGCATTTGGATACTTCAGCTTCATTTCCTCTACATCTTTGACAGTCAACATATCATGGGTGTTGCAGTACCCTTCCCAAATGATCATCTTCTTATTTGTGAATTTAGATACGTAGTCACCCAAATTTTTATCGGGTACCCAGATAATCTCCTCTGCATCAGCCGAATTTACTACATTCAGTGCATTAGCTGATGTGCAGCAAATATCTGTTTCGGCTTTGACTTCTGCAGAAGTATTAATGTATGCAACGACTTTGGCATTTGGATGCTGTTTCTTTAGAGCTCGTAAACCATCCACATTCACCATATCCGCCATTGGACATCCTGCACGTTCATCAGGAATAATCACAGTCTTATTGGGTGCTAGAATCTTAGCACTTTCACCCATAAAATGGACTCCACAAAACACGATTACATCAGCATCTGTTTGTGCTGCTTTCTGAGCAAGTAAGAATGAGTCCCCTCTAAAATCAGCAACCTCTTGAATTTCATCCCGTTGATAGTAGTGAGCCAATATGATTGCATTACGTTCCTTCTTGAGCTGTATTAAACGTTCCTTAAGCTCCCGGTTCTGCTGCGCCTTACGTTCTAACGCGAGTGCATCCATCATTTAACAATCCCTCCAGTCAGTAAAACAAATCTATATAAATATTATATTAAACTGCTAAGTCTTACGATGATAAGTTCACAACTAAATTTACACAAAATCCTTGTGTACTGTCAACCTGAAGAAACTGCTTAACATCCTTGAAGAGACACAATTTATCTATAGTTGTATGGAAATGAGGAGACAAGAAGAAACGGTTGCACCATCTTTATAAGACGGTTCGCGTATCTTAATGTATATAAGAGTCAAGATAAGTGTGAAACTTATACTTTCTTATAAAAAATGGCACTTCAAAGCTGGTTACACCAGACTGTTGAAGTGCCATTCATTTAGAGATACGAATAGGAGTTAGTTTGTTATGAACGCACTATACTTGTTCGTTATCATCTTTCTTATCTTTCTTGTCCGTATTGCTATTGTCGCCTACTTCATCTTTCTTAGCTTCCAAAGTAGTCGTTTGTTCGAAGTCGATTTTGTTATCAGATCTAGCTTCGTCACCAACAACAATATTAATTTTCACATCGTCAGCATTAACGCTTGAAGAAGATTTAGGCGGGTCCGTAATTTCACCTTTTTCAAGCAACTGAACGATTTGATCTTTATCAAGCGTTTCACGAGTAAGTAGCGCTTGAGCTACCAAGTGTACTTGATCTGTATATTGCGTAAGAAGTTGCTTCGCACGATCATAGCAAGCGTTAACCATGCTCTGCATTTCTTGATCAATTTCATATGCAATCGCATCACTATAGTTCTGTTCGTGACCGATATCGCGACCCAAGAATACGGTGCCTTGTGTTGAACCGAACTGTAATGGACCTAGCTTCTCACTCATACCGAATTCCATAATCATACGACGAATAATATTCGTTGTTTTCTGGAAGTCACTGTATGCGCCAGTACTAATTTCTCCAATAAACAATTCTTCTGCTACACGTCCACCAAGAAGACCTGTTATTTTATCAAGCAGCTCTGTTTTGGTTTGGTTCATTTGATCTTCGCCGCTCTTAGGCAGCATCATCACATATCCGCCAGCGCGTCCACGTGGAACGATTGTAACTTTATGCACCATATCAGCATTCTCAGCATAGTAACCAATAACTGCGTGACCTGCTTCGTGATAGGCAACCGTCTTCTTCTCTTTATCGGAGACCACACGGCTCTTCTTCTGCGTACCTACAATAACACGGTCGAAAGCTTCTTCAATCTCATCCATCGAGATATCTCTACGATTACGGCGAGCTGCGATGAGGGCTGCTTCGTTTAGCAGGTTCTCCAGGTCTGCACCTGAGAAACCAGTTGTATATTTCGCAAGATCATCCAATCTCACATTATCTGTAAGTGGCTTATTACGAGCATGTACTTTAAGTACTGCTTCGCGTCCTTTAATGTCAGGGCGATCTACCGTAATTTGACGGTCAAAACGTCCCGGACGAAGTAACGCTGGGTCAAGAATATCTGGACGGTTAGTTGCAGCAACGATAATAATCCCTTCGTTCGCACCGAAGCCATCCATTTCAACTAGTAACTGATTGAGGGTCTGTTCACGCTCATCATGACCACCGCCAAGACCTGCGCCACGTTGACGACCAACAGCATCAATTTCATCGATGAAAATAATACATGGTGCATTCTTCTTAGCATTCTCGAACAAGTCACGAACACGTGATGCACCGACACCGACGAACATTTCTACGAAATCGGAACCAGAGATCGAGAAGAATGGAACTCCCGCTTCACCTGCAACAGCTCTAGCAAGGAGTGTCTTACCAGTACCTGGAGGACCAACGAGTAGTACCCCTTTAGGAATACGTGCACCCACTGCGGAGAATTTCCGCGGATCCTTCAAGAACTCAACAATCTCAACAAGTTCTTGCTTCTCTTCATCTGCTCCGGCAACATCCTCGAACGTAACGCGCTTCTTCTCATCATTATAGAGACGCGCTTTACTCTTACCAAAGTTCATCACCTTGCCACCGCCGCCTTGCGACTGGTTGAGCAAGAAGAAGAAGAGTACAAACATAATTACGAACGGAATAATGGTTGTAAGGAAGCTAAACCATAAGCTTTCCCGGCGCATTGGTAAATACTCGTTAACAACATTGCTGTCTGAGATTTCTTTGACAACAAAATCACTTGCAGGAGCGCTTGTTACAAACGTCTTACTGTCCTTTAACGTTCCACTAATGGTATACGTATAGTTATCGAATTGAACCTTGACGGATTCCACCTTATTATCCTTAAGTTCCATACGGAACTCATTATACGGGATTTTATCCGTTTGTTCATTTCGATTCGTTACGAAAGTAACGATACCAACAACGACCAGAACGACTATTAAATAAAAACCACTAGTCCTTATAAACCGATTCATCCTCTACCACCTCTCAAACGGCACTCATATTATTTTACCACAGCTGTTAAATGCATCACAACAAAGCAGGCAAGAAGAAACGATTTCACCGTCTTTTAAGACGACGGATGCGTTTCTTAAGGTGATACTTAGAATTTATAAAACGAAGGTTATAAATTCTATATCACAAGAATACCGCGGGAAGGATGCTCAGTTTGAATAAATCTCAGGCTTTAAAATGCCAACAAAAGGTAGATTGCGGTATTTTTCTGCATAATCCAATCCATATCCGACTACGAATTCGTCTGGAATTGAAAAACCCTTATAATCAGGTTCAAGTTCTACCGTTCTGCGCTTTGGTTTATCGAATAACGCAACAACAGCTATCGATAAAGCATTTCTACGCTCTAATACATCAATTAAATAACTGAGTGTTAGACCACTGTCGATAATATCTTCAACAATTATGACGTGACGACCTTCTACAGGTACATCGAGGTCTTTCAGAATTTTGACAACTCCCGAAGATTTTGTGGAGCTACCATAACTAGATACCGCCATAAAGTCGAGCTCAAGTGGTACCGTAATTTTCTTAACTAAGTCGGACATGAAAATAAATGCGCCTTTCAATATACAGATTACAAGCGGATTTTTGTCTGCATATTCACTGGATAAAGTCGCGCCAAGTTCTGCTACCTTTGATTGAATCTGCTCTTCACTATAAAGTACTTCTTGAATGTCGTTAAGCAAGGATGGTCCCCCTAAATCATAATATGAGTACACGCATGTTTACATTCTACTGCTCTCTACTCAGTGGTTTCAAGTTTTACATGTAAAATACGCTTGGTAGTGCCTTTTTGCACAAGAGCGTGTCTGGATTGCCGAAAGCCAGGTATCCACAATACCTTGTGACCACTGTCGACCAGCAAAGCGATGTGAGCTCTTTGTCTTGGCGGTACCTTCGCGTCAATGAGCATATTTTTTACTTTTTTAGAACCATTTAAACCAAACGGCTCTATTCGATCCCCATTTATTCTGTTGCGAACGATTAAAGGGAATTGAACGTCGTCCAAATCGAACCAAGCTTCAGTGCAATCAGTTCGTCTAGGCGAATCTATAGGCATCCCTTCTTTAACTTGATTGTCTTGAACATCTAGCACTCGAAATGTGAGTAAACCATTTCCAATCTTAATGTTTACCATATCCTCAGGATCATTGATTAAATAACAAAACGATTCTGTTCCCACAAGTATCTTAACGAAGTTGATTTGATCATATTCACGAACGATATGTACGCCCCCAATAATAGGTAGAATCTGCGTCGTTGGAAACTCTCGCACGATCAATTCGCGAATATTTTCCAACTTTGTAAAGTCAAGGGGTTTATCTGGTGAAACAAGATAGTTTAATATTAATTTAATCACACGCCGTTGTAAAGCAATTGGATATTGAATGAACAAGCTTCTCGTTAAACGATATTCATCATCGTGTTTTGTAACAAGCTCATCCATGACCTTTACTGTCTCTTGCTCCATGTATTCATCTTCTGCGCGCATTAATTCGGCAAGACGAGTAAGCGCCTCAGGGAATTGTTCATTAAATTGTTGTAAATAAGGAATAATATCGAGTCTTATCTCATTGCGAAAGTATTTGCGAAGCAAATTAGATGAATCATTGCAATAATCAATATGCTGTTCATGACAATAAGTGATAAGCATTTCCTTTTTAATACGCAGAAGCGGACGAATCAGTTCCACATTTTTTTCATTTCGCTTTGGCAAAATCCCCGCTAGTCCAGATGGACCTGTTCCACGTAGTAGCCGCATGAGCACCGTTTCAGCTTGATCATTAGCATGATGCGCAAGGGCAATCCGTTTTGCATTGTACTTACCCGCCACTTGATGAAGAAATTCATACCGTTTTTCTCTAGCCGCAACTTGCGTATTTAATAACGATTGTTCAATATAGGCTGGTACATCTATGACACCTATTTCACAAGGAAGATCTAGAGAAGCTGCTAATTCCTTGACAAAGCTAGCTTCTTGGTCTGACTCCTTACCGCGAAATTCATGATTCACATGAGCAACTACTAAATTCCATCCACGCTGTTCTTTCAAAGAATGAAGAATATGCAAAAGCGCCACCGAATCGGCTCCCCCCGAAACAGCGACGACTACAAAGTCTCCTTGTTCAATTAGTTTATCCTCGATGATCGTTGCTTCAACTTCAGACACGAGATTCACCTAGGCACCATCCTCTCCTATTCCATCATGGCCAATATAGGTAAACTGTTACTCCAAATAGCACAACCGATAACGCAAAACACACAGAAAGCCATGTGCCTCTAACCGGTTTGCTAGGTAGAACAGCCGTTCTTGGCAATAGCTTACGCCATGCTTCACAAGCTTCTCGTGTGGAGCTGAATTCCCCTTTTAGTGCCTTGCGTAGAAAAGGCATAACTATATTCAGCTTCTCATTTTGATCGGCATATTCAATTATATCAGCTAAATTCCTATTTTGAGGAAGTCCTTTAGCCGCTTTAGACAAACTATCATGCCGATCAACAGCCTTCATCATTAAGATGGCAAATGCGAATAAATCATAACTTTCATCTGCAACGCGGGTTCCAGTTCCCCAAAATCCACGATCATACAACTCTGTAAACTGTTTAACCGACCTTCCCTTTGCTGTCATTCCGCCAAAATCAATTAGCTCGACATGCCCATAAGCTGATACAAGCACGTTCTCCATTTTTAGATCGCCGAATATGAAGCCTTGTTGATGAAGCTCGTTTAACTTCTTAAGGAGATTCATACCAATTAAGTAATACCAATCCACACTATTCTTGTGAAGATAATGCGTTATGATCGTACCTTCAATAAACTTCATTACAAAGTAAGGATATTCCTTTCCTTGTATGACGAAGTCATCGACATCAATCAGCATACCACAAAAGGAGTTTGCAGCTTGGGATAGGGTCCGTAATGCATTCACCTCAGATAGCAAATCTATAGGATCATAACCAACCTTAAGCGCATATTGTGAACCCGCTCGATTCACCAAGAACACTGTACCATTCGCTCCAGATCCAAGTGTTCTCACAATTGTGTAAGCACGATTCTTCCATTTACCTCGGACTGTCATGCCTACCTTAATGCCGAGCTCTTCACACGACGTAATCACCTAATATCCCACCTTTGCTCTCATCCGCAAACGGCTGCTCATACCTGCTCTGCTGCTGCGCGTCCATTGACGTTCTCGTCACATATTGCACGAGTTTCGATAATGCTGGACCCGTTGGAGTTGTACCCTTCATGTTTATTTTATAGAACATCTTGTCTATTTTTGCAAGGTCACTCGTCCAATCGGAGTCCATCGAAATCTCAGATTCAGCCCCTGACGAACTAGGGAAATGGAATACCGCCATTTCACTCTTGCCCATTCTAGAACGAAGAGATAACACTAAATCACGAAGAGCTTCACGCACTGCTGCAAGCTTAGGCTTCATAGAAGCACTCGCATCAACAAGCAGAGCTATACGTAGGTCAGCACTTTCCGTCATCTCCTCCATCACATTCACTACTTGAGCACGCTGATCAGGTGGTAATTGTGACATACTGCCGTCACCAAGTATTTGCCTTAGCTCTTTACCTACTGCTTGCTCGATTGTTCCCATCACTGTTTTGCGTGTCATCATCTGCACCGTTTGTGACAACTGCTTAGAGGATACAATTCGGCTCATTCCGCCCCCCGCATGTGCAATTTCCTGTATTTCTTGCGAACCTAGCTCACCTAACTCCCCGTAATCTACCACTCCGATCACATTAACCGTAATGCCTTCTTCTCTAGCGAATGCTGCTGCAATAACAGGACTAGTCCCTACATTCGAACAACCGTCCGTAATTAATAGGATTTGTTTCATCATACTCTATCAGCTCCATCTCTTTCAGCACTTTCTACTAGTTTCGCCAAAAAAGAATCGGTATAAACACTTTGAGAACAAGAAGAAGGAGCTTCGCCGTCTTTACAAGACGGCGAAGCCCTTTCTTAAGGTGATACCTAGAATTTATGATCTGAAAGTTATAAATTCTATATCACTTAACAACTTAACATATGTACTTTAACTTGGGTCACCTCATGAACGAAGTGTCGTTTCACTAAATGATTTACGCTTCATGGACTGAACCTTCCCATAGGTTGCAATTCGCCACAACCATTCCATCGGCCCAAAAGAGAATTTACTTAACCACCATTTACTTAGGATTACTTGAATAACAAATACAATTAAACAATAGAGGGTACTAATCCAAAGCGGATAAGCAGCTGTATTCCGAATCATGAGTGGTAAAACGAGTACTGTACTTACCGTCTGAAATAAATAATTTGATAGTGCCATACGCCCAACATAACTGAATGGACGAAGTAGCTTTTGCCACTTTTCCTTGCGCAGTAGGAGTAGAAATGAGGTTACATATAACACAGCTAGTGTTTTGCCACCTAAATAGATATAAAAGTATACTTTTTTCGGATCATATAAGTTGAACTTTACAAAATAAAGAAAAATTGGAATTGAACAAAGAAGTGTAAGAAGGAACGCAAGTAGTTGGATCCGTTTAATTCGACTATACAGTTCACTTACGCGATTGAACAAGTTAATTTTGCCACAATACAACCCTAGTAAGAATAAACCTAACACTTCTGGAAGATACACAATTAAGTTCGATATCCCATAAACCAAAAAGAAGAAAATCCGTGATGAAACGCCCTCCCCATAGTTTACGAAGGTATTATGTGTCATTCCTATGGGGACAATAGCCGTCGTCCCACTCATGGATGGAGTAAAGCTTAGATACATAATAGCAGTAAAGCATGCAATTAAAGATAAAGACCAGATCAGAATTACTTTAGGCTTATGGCCATAAAACAAAAGCAGCCAAAATCCTTGTATCGCATATAAATTTAAAATGTCACCTGTCCAAAGCAAAATAGCATGCGCTACTCCCATTATGAATAGGAACACTAATCTCCTTGTAAATAATCGATTAATTGAATTCCCCCGTGCCTCCGCACGACTCATAAATATATAAAATCCAAGACCAAATAAGAACGCAAATATGCTGTAGAATTTCGTTTGAATGAACAAATCATAAAGTAGTCTCACGATTGCATCTAGGCCATCGTAAGCCCTACTATTAAGAGGATGCTCAATTCCAATCATCGTAGGTATATTCACAAGAAAAATACCCAGGATCGCAAAGCCTCGAATCACATCAAGGGAAACGATCCGTTCATTGCCGGTTACCGACTGACTCATTTGCACACCACCTGACCTAATTGTGAAATATGAATTGTTTACACGTTAATAGCTTCTAATATAAAACCACATTACGCTCTACTTGTAAACAATTCCAAATATTTCTTAGGTTAGTCAATCAACTTACTGTTCTAGCACGCTCAATTGGGGTAAAACCAGGTAAGCGGAAGGTTGCCCATTCAGGGATCCGTTTATCAATTCTAGCAACAACAATCGTCATATCATCGTGAACCGCCCCTTGGCTGAAGAGTAGAACTCGTTCAAGTAGGCAATTGGCGAATTCCTGTGTAGCTTCCTCATTAATTTCACCTATTACGCGCTTCATCCATAGCTCCTTATTAATTGCATGACCAGGTGCATCATAGATTCCGTCTGTCATCATAATCAATAAATCACCATCTTTAAGGGGCATCGAGACCAGATCAACATCGATATCTTTAATAATGCCCACGGGTAAATTACTTGCAGTGATGACAATGACTTCAGAACCACGTTTAATAAAGCTTGGAGTAGAGCCAATTTTTAAGAACGTTGTCTGAGCACTAAATAAGTCGATAAGCGCCATATCAACCGTAGCATACATTTCATCTGGAGACCGAAGTAGCAGCACTGAGTTAACGGATTTTACAGCGAGACGTTCATCCATTCCAGACTGCAACAGCTGCTGTAGAATTCCTAGAGCTGCCTGACTCTCAGCACGAGCTCTCTCACCATTCCCCATCCCATCGCTAAGTGCAACAGCGAATTTACCATTACCTAGAGGTACTGTACTATAGGAATCGCCTGACCAACCGACATCCCCGTGTGCAACGGTTGCAATACCTGTATCCACCGTGTATTCACTTGCCGACCCAAATGTGACGGAAGAGTACCCCTCCCAATAGGTCAGTCGCTCCTCATTCTGAACCGTGATATTCTCACCTAGAATTTCGCTCAATAGTGGTGCGATTATTTTCCTACACTCATCATAGCCCTTCGCATATTGATGAATCATTTCAATCTCTACTTTACCTTCATCCAAACTAATAATATCGATACTTTGTAAAGATAAGCCCATTTCCTCAAGTGCAGAACGTATTTGTTCTTCTTGAAGAAATAACTCCTGTCCTTCACGTTTAATTTCCTTTGCTAGATCATCCATCACTTGCGAAACACCTGTTAGCTGCTCTGCTACAAGCTGTTTAGAATCTGATATTTGCCTACGCCAATGCATATTGTTCTGATATAAAGTGTATTGTTCCTTCATAATGCTCAGCACAGTTTCTGGTTTGACACAAATTTTGCGCCAAGCAAATGGAATGTCTTTCTTCTCAAATTGATCCCTGACCTCAATCTGAGTCATCATATCCGTCATATATTTATAGGTTTGATAGAATGATTCATCCCAACATTTTGTTCTACGATGACAATTCGAGCAGGAACGCCCTGATACTTCATTCATGAAATGCCCTACATCATCTTCCTTCTGCAGCGATAAATTATCGGATGATAGTTGTTTGAACGACCTTGCTAACTGCCTGAACACTTGTGAAAACTGTTCTACCCGTCCAGCTGTAGCATCTCTTATTCGCCTTGCGTAGTCATGTTGTCCCTTCAGATGCTCTTGAGTTCCAGGAACATACTTGGCTAGAAGCTTAAGCATGCTACTCGGGGTCATTAAAAATAAACTAATTGCGATTAGCGACTCCCATACAGAATTCATGATTTGTGTGTTATCCCCCATATATATAGATAGAATCGACGAGCCAATAAACATTCCTAATGCGACTGAGATTCGTTTACCTTCTCTCAGCATGCCAGCAAGCATTCCAGAGAAAGCTAGTAGACTCATCTGAAATAACGCTTTTGGATCGGCTAAGCTAAGAATAATACCCGTAATGACTCCAACTGATGCACCAATCGGAGCACCTCCTACAAATGCAAATAGGAGAATTAAATAACGAGATAATACATATTCAACGTTCACACCACCAGGCATCCAGCCAACCGTACCTGTCATCACAGATGCTAATAAAATTATCAAACATACAATTTCTTCATTCTTCAACTGATAGTTTTTGCGAGATAGGGTTATAACAGGGATAGCTTGTACAAAAATAATCGTCAGCACCATACTGAGTACCGCTTCTACTGCCGTCATCATGAGGTTGTACCATGATAAATCCATCATGATTAGTAATATAAATAATTTCACCAAGAAAGATGAAGCAAAAACTAGGATGGGCGCAGACGACAGATCGGATCGCTCGTACTTTTCGATCGCTTTCTGAAATAAAAGAAACACCAATATTTGCGTAACTAAATAACCTGTATGAGGCGTAGGAGTTAACAACGAGCCTGCGAATAAGGCGACTCCAATCCAAGGGGAAAGTTCTTGCCGCTGAAAATACATGACAGCAAAGAAACCAAGTGCAAACGGTGATAACTCTTCCAATATAGTAGCCCGCCCTAGCAGGAACGCCATACAGATTAATAAAAATGACCATTTTTTTGCTGAAATTGCTTGTGCTTTAGAACTCAAGCCTGATTTCAGTTTGCCCCACATATGTAGCTTCGTCACATTCGTATGGTCATCCATATTTTGTTTGTCCATAAATTAGCTTCACCACCCAAATCTATTAGTGTTCTCTATTATATGGGTGAGTCTATTAGGAAGTTTGTCAGAATGAGTTAGTCGTATAAAAGAAATTTCCGACACATTCAAACAGCTTGTCAAATCGTCAAAAACACTGATGCCACATACCACTAGAGCATAAAATTGAAATTATATTATGAATTTAGTGTATGATATAACCAGCATTTGGCAAGGGATGCCGTAAGGATATGTCGATACAGAACAGCAACATTGTAAGTGTGTTAAAGAAATGACAAAACAATACATGAATAAAAAAGAATAGGGAGATGTGCCTATGATTATTCTAAAAACTGATGATGAAATATCCAAAATGAAGCAGGCAGGAGCCATTGTTGCAGCTTGTCATAAAGAGGTAGCAAGAATGATTCAACCAGGAATAACAACACTGGAGATTAATGACGCTGTGGCCATATTAATCAAGAAATTGGGAGCGAATCAAGTAACCAAAGGCTACAACAACTTCCCTGCAGAAACATGTGCATCCGTTAACGATGTAATTGCACATGGGTTTCCGAGTAAAACACCGCTACAGAATGGAGATATTGTTACGATCGACATCGTTGTAGAACTTGACGGATGGCATGGAGATTCTGGCTGGACTTATGCGGTGGGTACTATATCTGATGAAGCTGACCGGCTAATGAAAATCACCAAAGAGTGCTTATATAGAGGGATTGCGCAAGCTGTAGCAGGTAATCGACTTGGGGATGTAACACATGCCATACAAAGCTATGCGGAAAGTAATGGCTATTCCGTCGTTCGTGAATTAAACGCACATGGAATTGGTCGTTCCTTGCATGAAGAGCCTAGCTATCCACATGTAGGAAAAGCTGGCAAGGGGATAAGACTTAAAGAGGGTATGGTGCTTACGATTGAACCGATGATCAATGTCGGTACTTATCTGATGACGATTGATGATGATAATTGGACAGCTAGAACCTTTGATGGAAAGCTGTCAGCACAATATGAACATACAATTGCAATAACAGCGAACGGGACTGTAATTTTGACAGATCAGGACCAATAATGCGAGAAATTATGAGTCAGAAGAAATATAGGAATTATCATCAAAAAAAACCACACGGTGCATCTTCATGCATCGTGTGGTTTGATAAGCTAAAACTATTCTAGTCACGTCGTCCGCCGCGTCCACCGCGTTTGGATTCTGTACTCTTCTTAAGTGATGAAATTCGCTCTTCACTATCTTTAAGGAAACGAGACAATTTATCATCGAATGTCAACTTACCAGGTGCGTTCTTAAATCCGCCTCCGCGTGATCCACGATCTCCACCAGGTCTACCGCCGCCGCCACTAGGACGACCTCCACGATCACCACTAGGTCCACCGCTGTATCCTCCAGGACGACTAGGACGATCTCCACCGCCACCGCCGCCGCTAGGACGGTTTCCTTCAAATCTGTTAAAACGCTCCGGACGAGGGGCATCTGCTGGCTTCTCAATCGTCTGCTTAATCGATAGGCCTATTTTTCCGTCTTTGTCCACATTGATCACTTTAACTGTAACTTTATCTTCCAGCTTCAAATGATCATTAACGTCCTTGACATAATTATCCGCGATTTCCGAAATGTGAACAAGCCCGGTAACTCCCTCGGCAAGCTCGACGAATGCTCCAAAGTGAGTAATACCTGTCACTTTTCCTTCCAACTTGCTGCCCACTTCAATTGCCATAAAGTAAAATGTTCCTCCCTTAAAATTCTCAAAAAAAGAATGCTACGCAGATTATACCCAATAATACAAAGACGGTCAACTCGTCATTTGCCTTAACTTACTGACAAATTCTTAAATCAAGGCTTAGTCACCGAAAAAATTCTTTCGCCTTCCTTGACGTAGTTTAATTCTTTGCGAATTTTCTGTTCAATATATTCCGGATCGTTTAAACGCTCCACTTCTTTCTTGGCCTTCACATTCGACTTATGCACCTCTGAGAGCTGCATATTTAATTCATTCAGTTCTGCTTTCTTATCCGTCAATTTAACGTGCTGATCCCAGTATATGACCCCAGCCCAGCTAAGTAAACAAAGCATCATGACCATTATTAGTCGGGATTTGCTACGCACACGCTTAGCGCGTCTTTTATTCGATTGAGTCGATGATTCTGACGCCATGTTGTGATAGCCTCCTCGTACTAAATCTGTCATAATAGCCTGACATACATACCTTCTTAGCCACGAATGATTCGCCGCTTAACCCATAGAATGATTTTCCATAGAGGATATAATAATTGTAACATAATTTTATACAAGAATATAGCAAATAACTGTAAAAACCTGAGAATCAACAGGAATGCTTTATAAAGTATAATGGCTGGCTTAACAATCAAAATATGAATAATTCTAACAATTACACGATAAATCTCTTTTATCATTTTAAATATGAACAATAACACTTGAGTCGTCGTTTTGCTAAATAGAAAATAATATAACAACACGCCAACAACCATACCTACATAGACAAACATACGGAGTTGCCCTTGATTACTATTGTATAACAGTTGGAAAATAAGAATCGTCGCCACGATCCAGTAAATAATGTCAAGCGGAATGATTGTCCAGCGCGGGAGCTTTAACTGCTCATGTAGTAATCGAAAAAAATCATAGATAGCTCCCATTATAATCCCGCCACACATCATCATGAACATAGTCCAAAACTGCATGCCTAGCGTCATTTGAACAGTTTACCGAAAATACCCTTCGCTTTACTTTGAGCATTACCGTCAATATAAGCTGTCTCATGCACAAGTCCTTCAATGGCGACGAGCCCTTGCTCTAGATTCAAATTCTTGATGTGTAAATTTTGACCTCTGATCATTAAGAAGCCGCATTCTGTTTCTAATAGAAATTCCTCGCTGTCAAAGCTTTCAACATTAAGCACACCGGATATTTCCATGAGCTTACGATTAAGCATCTTAATTTCCTGTCGCTTGGATTTAATCGGATCGACCATAGCCTGCCTGTCCCCCCCTATTTGGAAAGTCCACCTAAGATTTACTCTCCTAATGCCTTCCTACTAGCTTCTATTGCTAGCATATGGACGAGATAGGCAGTTTAGAACAAGCTGATAAATTCCTATATTACCAAGAAGTAACGGTTTGACCGTCTTTACAAGGTGGATGCGTTTCTTAAGGTGATACTTAGAATTTATGATCTAAAAGTTATAAGCTCTATATCATATAAAAAAAGCCGACCTGTTAAGGTCGGCTTTTCTCATTATTCGTACTTATCTTCACTGGTGTAAGGTTCTTCTTTGAGTACTGTGAACATCTTAGCAGCGTCTTCCTTACGAGTGGATTCAGCAAGAAGTTCAACCCTGATGGTTACTTTCTTCTGACCAAATTGAATCGCAATTTCATCGCCAACCTTGACCGCAGAACTCGCTTTAGCATCTCGACCATTAATCCATACTCGGCCTTGATCTGATACATCTTTCGCCACAGTACGACGTTTGATCATTCGAGACACCTTTAAGAATTTATCCAGTCTCATTATTTTACAGCTACTGCTTCTTTAAGCTTGTTACCTGCTTTGAAAGCCGGTACGTTGGATTCTGGAATTTCGATTTCTTTACCTGTTTGTGGGTTACGACCTACACGGCCAGAACGCTTACGAGTTTCAAAAGTACCGAATCCAATCAATTGAACCTTGTCACCAGTTGAAAGAGCATCAGTGATTTCTCCCAATACGCCATTAAGAACTGTTTCTACATCTTTCTTAGTTAATCCACTCTTGGATGAGATGTTGTTAATCAAGTCTGTTTTGTTCATAATAAATTTCCTCCTAAATTTCATCATATGATAGGAACTAATTAGCCTACGCTATTCTTTAGTACGAACTAAATATTCTTTGTTCTAACGTGAATTCCTGCTTTTCGACTTATTTTTTTAGATTTTTTTTTGCTTCTATCCATAAACTTTCCATCTCGTCCAAATTGCTTTGCGCGAAATCCTTCTCTCGCATCCGCAACCCTTGTTCGATATATTGGAATCGCTCTAAGAACTTCCGATTAGCCGCAGCAAGGGCTGCCTCTGGATCGATACGCAATTTTCTAGCAAGATTCACGACTGCAAATAATAAATCCCCTAGCTCTTCATGCTGATTTTCTTCCGATTTAAGCTCAATTGCTTCCCGAACTTCATTCAGTTCTTCGACAATTTTATCCACAACTTCAATTGAATTTGGCCAATCAAATCCGACAACAGCCGCCTTTTTTTGCAGTTTAAGAGCTTTCATTAGTCCTGGGAGATCACGAGGCACGCCATCTAAAACAGATTGCTCCTTCGGTTCAATACCTTTCATGCGTTTCTCTTCGTCTTTCATATCCTGCCAGTTCGCAAGTGCTTCTTCCGCATTACCAGCTTCACGCTCACCAAACACATGAGGATGACGTCGAATGAGCTTCTCATTAATTGCTTGAATGACATCGTATACGTTAAAGACCCCTGTTTCCTCTTCCATTTGCGAATGCAGCATGATTTGAAGCAACAGGTCTCCAAGCTCCTCACGCATGGCATCTGGGTCATCATCATCAATGGTCTCTAATACTTCGTAGGTCTCTTCGATTAAATTCTTACGTAGTGAAGCATGCGTTTGCTCACGATCCCACGGACAACCTTCAGGACTACGAAGAATTGCAACAATTTCGTGCAAGCGATCAAATGTGCGATTGAATAGCTCCTCTGATTCACCACGACGTACCCAAATAAGCGACAAATTGCCGTAGCCCTCAATCTGATCCAGTTCATATAGTGGTACTTCCACGATCTGTTCAGCACCCGTTACGCCAAGAGCATGTCCTACCGTAATCGGATAATCATCTGGATAAACCTCCATTAACGAAAGCTTCACATCAGATGCTGTAAACGTATCATATACTTGTCCAATAATCGTATGCATATGCGGATTCAGTTGATTAAGTCTTAAATCCGTTGCATCAAGCAGCTGAAACCCATCAATCGGATCAAAGCCGAATCGTGTGAATGCTTGATCTAAGAAGCTTTCGCCACCAGCTATGTGCAGCTCAATATTCGTTTCTTTACATAACTCCTTCAGGCGAATTACGGTAAACTCAGCTACCATCGGGTGACCGGGAACTGCATACACGATCTCCCCGTTATCTGCTAATGCATAACGAATTAAGGTCTGGGCAATTTCCTCATATACCTCTTCAAAGGTCGCTTTCTGCTCATAGAGCTGATCAAACGATTCATATGTAATCTGATTTTCCTTCAGCAGTGTGATCATGGGATGCTGATCTGTTCGCAAATAGAGCTTGGTTGCTTGTTGAAGCTTGCGAAAGCTTCCTAAGGTAAGCTGATCAGGATCACCCGAGCCGAGTCCAATTATAGTTATTTGTGCTGCCACTTGATGTACCTCCTTCATATCGCCTTAATACGTGATTTACTTTTAATAACTAATTGCCCTGCTTACCACGCTTCTGCATCAGCTTACTCACTCCAGGAATGAACCGTGCAAGCTCAGGATCAAGCAAGTTGAACCAGAGTAGTCCAGCTGTGTAGCTGACAACGCCACCTACGACCGCGACGAGTGTTAGAACCGTCGCCTCAAGTCTTGGGGGCAGCGGGTGCCCAGCTGCCCCAAAGACTGCCTCACCCCCATAGGTGAGGGCGAGCACGAGCAACCCCATCATGCCGCTGGCCATGATGGGCATAATGACGCGGCTGCGCAGCTCGCCGCGCGTAAAGATCGCGGTGTGCCGCTGCAGGCACACCAGGTTGATTGCCGTCGCCACCGCAAATGCGAGGACGGCGGCAACAGCTCCCCCCGTTATGCCATAACGGGGGACTAGCACGAGATTGCCGATGACCTTAACGGCTACGGCAATCAGCATGGCTACGGCGGGTGCGCGCAGCTCGCCGAGCCCGTTCAGTACGCTGGTCGATACGACAGCCAGCGTGCTGAATAAGGCGGTGATGCCAAGCACCGCCATAGGCAATGTGCCTTCCGCTGATGTGTAGAGCATCACATTGACGGACTTCGCCGTCAATACGAGCCCTACAGCGGAAGGTAGACCAATGAGCCAGGCTGCATGCAGCGCAGCCTGTGCTCTTGACCTAGCGAGCGCCCTATTCCCGCTCGCTTCAGATAACGCGGGAACAATCGCTGCTCCTACTGCGGCAGCAAGCATAGACACGAGTTGCACAAGAGGTAAACCATGATTGAACAAACCAAACTGACGCATTGCCTCTTCTGTACTTACATGCAGCGTCTGCAGAAGACGTGGCATGGTAAACGTGTCAACAATATTCATTAAGGGCACTGTAACCGTACCAAGACAAATGGGAACAGCTATTTTCACAATGCGTAACATTAATTGTCTTGTGCTCTCTGTCTGCACACTATTCTTTGTATGGTCTAATCTACTTCTAGCTATACGTTTAGGCCATTTCCACCAAGCATACACCATAATAAGTAATCCTGCGAATGCTCCTGCAACAGAACCGAACATGGCTCCAGCAGCTATTGTTGCTGCATCTTCCTGTATATGCATGAGCCATAACAAGCTCATAATCATCACAGCCACTCGAATCACTTGCTCAGAAACTTGCGAGACGGCAGGTGGAATCATTTCCTGATAACCTTGAAAATATCCCCGCATAGCCGACATAACAGGAATGATCAGCATGGCCCAGGCTATGCTTCGCAAAGAGGGAGCTGCCGAGCTAACACCAATAAGCCGAGCTAACCACTCTGCCCCCCAGTAAGTAATAGCAAAAAATAATAACCCGGATCCAATCATCACAACAATTGAAGCTTTCGTTATCCTCCGAGCACCTGTATGATCACCTACAACCACACGTTCTGATACAAGTATAGCAACCGTTGTTGGAATACCAGCTGTAGCGAGGAAGATCAGGAATAAGTAAAAGGGATAAGCGGTGTTATATAAGCCAAACACTTCATCACCAGCAATGTTTTGTAAAGGGATTTTTTGCAACGTACCTAGCAGCTTTGAAATAATAGCAGCCAAGCTAAGTATCGCCGCTCCCTTTAACAGCTTAGATTTACCAAGCGAAGAGCTTGAAGGCTCATTCTTTGTATGATTTGTCTCTATGCTCTCTATATGTTGATTCCGGTGTTTATGGCTTGAACTTTTCATTACTTGCCCTCTTCCCTAGCTTCTCAAGAAGAAACAGTATTCGCGAACACATGCATTCATTATAGCGAAAGCTTGATATATGCACCAACAAAAAAAGCTTCTGTTACTAAGGCCTATTCGGACTTTAGTAAAGAAGCTCTTGTTTTCATTCTAATATGTTATTGCTCCATCTGTTTAGCCAAGAATGCAGCAGCTGTTTCAGACATTTTGGTTTCCATAATACCCATTTTTGTGCCTTCTTCTTTAGTAACAAGGATAACCGTACCAATCGGGTCTCCACCAGCAACAATCGGAGCTACTACAAATGAGCTATAAGTATCACTAAAATCCTTACAAATCTCATACTGCCCACTATTTATTTCTAATTGTGATTTGCGATTTTCCATACTCGACTCAATAATCGCACCAATTTGCTTTTCCAAATAATCCTTCTTGGATCCACCAGCGATTGCAATAATCGCATCACGGTCGGAAATCATCGTTATATGTCCCGTACCTTCATACAATGACTCTGCATATTCCTTCGCAAAATCGCCTAGCTCACCGATCGGCGAATATTTCTTAAGGATAACTTCCCCATCTCGATCTACGAAAATCTCGAGTGGATCACCCTCACGAATCCTCAATGTACGTCTAATTTCTTTTGGTATTACCACTCTTCCCAAATCGTCGATACGACGAACAATTCCAGTAGCTTTCATAACAAGTTGCCTCACTTTCCAAAGATGTTGACTGGACTCAAGAGGAAACAGCGCCGTCCTAATGGACGAGAGCGTTTCCTTAGGTAATCAGAGAAATTATAATGTAAACTTATAAGTTCTGATTAACTAATAACACATAATTAGTGATCAATCAAATTTAACCATAGTATTCATCAGTTCCCAAGTTCTTATGCAATGTACATAACCTTAGGAAATACACTCACGGAACTTACGATCAATATGTATCCTAAGGAGACTGACCTATCAGAAGAAGTATGTGAAACAACTTCTCCTCCTTCACTCAATAAAGCAGGACGCTATCTTGCTAGCGTCCTGCATCAACACAATTATATCCCTTATGGGTTTGGAGTTGCAGTCTGTGTTGGAGTTGCAGTCGGTGCTGGTGTTTCAGTACTTGGTGGTGCTGGTGTTCCACTTGATGTTGGCGTCGCACTCGGTGCAGGTGTTGGAGAAGGCAGATTGTTAGTCAGAATCAAACCAGGCACTTCCTTCTCAACAAAATCTTGTACCTTTTGCTGCGCTAAGCTAGAGCGAATGGAAGCTTTCATTTCATCTAATGTACTTACCTTGCGACTATCTACAAGCATGAGATGATAACCATGTTCTGTTTTCACTGGCTCACTTAATTGACCCACTGGAAGACTCAAAGCAGCGTCTTTCCATTCTGGCACCATTTGACTTAGGGCGCCATAGTTCAGATTTTCGTATTTACCGCCTTTATCTTTTGAACCTGGGTCATCGGAAAATTCTTTAGCTAACGCATCAAAATCGCCGCCAGCTTTAAGTTTTGCTTGAACTTCTTTAGCTCTTGCCAAAGCTTCATCCATTGTACGAAGCTCTTTATTAGTTGCACTATCTTTAATGCCTATGAGAATATGACGAACAGATACTACGTCAAAGTAGTGCTTGTCCTCAGTGAGCATCTTATCATACTCTGCTTTAACTTGTTCATCTGTAATATTTTTCTCTTCAGCAGCAACGGAATAGAAAGTTAATCTCATTAGATTCTCAAGATCCTCTAACTTAACATTGTTATCCTTAAGTTGCTTATCTAGACCGCCCTCTTGAGCGCCAAGAACTGATTTGAATTGTTCCATTTGGGAAGTAATCAGCTTGTCCGCTTCTGCCTTGGTTGCATCATCAGCACGTGCAGCTAGAATCTTATAGCCAATTATCTGGTCCAACATAAATTTATGCAGGGAAGGATCATTCAGGAATTGTTTGTACATCGGATTCAACATACCATTTACGTTCAAAAATGCATCGAATTCAGCTTGCGTCACTTCACCATTATCTTTGTAAGTCGCTAGTACCTTATTGGACTTACCACAGCCACCTAGAATAGATACTGCCATGATGACAGCAATTAAGGTAATGATCCATCTGCTCTTCTTACGTTGAAACATTGTGTAAATCTCCTTTCATTTTTAGGGCATCCTTATATTTTTTTAAAAATTGTTCAATGAGGTCTAATGATTGTTCGGATTCAAGACCTTTACAACGGAATGTCATAACAAGCTGCGTACCTGCTGTAAGACGGATCCGGTTTCCATATATACCTGCAATATCAAACAATTTCTGACCATCTATTCTGCTGTTCTGATCAGAATGCACCTTCAGAATGAAGTCATCGCCCTTCTGTGACATCGACTCAATCTGGTATTCCGCGCCATATATTTTCAGTCGTGCAATTGTCAATAAATTCATTACAGCCTGTGGCGGATTACCGAATCGATCAAGAAGCTCGTCGTATAAATCTGAGGCTTCTTCATGCGAGCGTATAGCCGCTACCTTCTTGTAAATCTCTATCTTCTGCATGCTATCATAGATATAGTCAGAAGGCAAATATGCGTCAAGGCTAATTTCGATGTTCATATTGAACTCTTGAATCTCAGCTGGAGCCGTTCCATTAATTGCAAGTTTCTGCTTCGCAATCTCATCAGCTAGCATTTGAGAGTACAAATCAAAACCTACAGAAGCAATAAACCCATGCTGCTCTGCTCCAAGTAAATTACCCGCTCCACGAATCGCTAGATCACGCATTGCAATTTTGAATCCTGAGCCTAACTCCGTAAACTCCTTAATAGATTGCAAACGCTTTTCAGCTACTTCCGTTAACACCTTGTCTCTTTGGAAAGTAAAGTACGCATATGCAATTCGATTCGAACGACCAACACGGCCACGTAACTGATAAAGCTGTGATAGTCCCATTTTGTCCGCATCATGTACGATTAACGTATTTACATTGGGAATATCGACACCAGTCTCAATAATACTTGTGGATACAAGCACATCAAATTCGCCATCAAGGAAATCTAGAATTGTCTTCTCAAGCTCTTGTTCACCCATTTGACCGTGGGCAACAGCAACTCTGGCATCAGGAACTAGAGCGGATATTTGATCCGCCATTTGTGTAATCCCTTGTACGCGATTATACAGATAATACACCTGTCCTTCTCTTGCAAGCTCACGCTCAATGGCTTCACGCGTAAGTGCAAAGCTATGTTCCACCACATAGGTCTGTACAGGAAATCTATTCTCTGGCGGCGTTTCAATTACAGATAAATCACGTACTCCCAGCATGGACATATGGAGGGTCCGCGGAATCGGTGTCGCCGTAAGTGTAAGTACATCCACATTTGCCTTGAGACGTTTTAGCTTCTCTTTATGCGAAACACCAAAACGCTGCTCCTCATCCACGATAAGCAGTCCCAAATCTTTAAAAACGATATCCTGGGATAGAAGACGATGCGTTCCAATTACGACATCGACAGTGCCTTTCTTGACTCCCTTGATCGTCTCTGTCTGTTCTTTCTTCGAGCGGAAGCGACTAAGCACTTCAATATGAAACGGGAAACTAGAGAAACGTTCCTTGAATGTTTCATAATGCTGCTGAGCTAGTATCGTTGTCGGAACAAGCACGGCTACCTGTTTGCCCTCAATTGCTGCTTTAAACGCTGCACGAATAGCAACTTCTGTTTTACCATAGCCCACATCACCGCAAAGCAAGCGATCCATCGGACTTGGCACTTCCATATCGGCTTTAATTTCTTCAATAGCTCTTAGTTGGTCATGCGTTTCATCATAAGGAAATAAACTCTCAAATTCATTTTGGTAGGCTGAATCCTTCGAGAATGAATAGCCGATTGTTGATTGGCGCTGTGCATAGAGTTTGATGAGTTCATCCGCAATATCTTTAACAGAAGATTGTGCTTTGCTTTTGACCCTATTCCAGTCAGCACCACCAAGTTTATATACTTTAGGCTCTTTTTCTTCAGATCCCACATATTTCTGAACGAGATCAATTTGCTCAATCGGAACTGAGAGCTTGTCACCGCCAGCATAAAGAATATGCAAATAATCCTTGTGAATTCCACCGACTACCAGCGTACCAATACCAACGAACTTACCAATTCCATGATTAACATGGACGACATAATCACCGATTTTGAGTTCTTGATAGTTTTTGATACGTTCTGCATTCTCTATTTTCTTATCAACCTTGCGAGCCTTTCGCTGCTTCTGTGTGAACATCTCGCCTTCCGTGATAACAACTAAGTGGAGAGATGGAATTTCAAAGCCAGCCTGCAAGTTACCATCAATGATCTGTGGTGTTTCAATCCCGTAATCATCTAATACTCGGCGTACCCGGTTCATTCGTTCCTCGCCGGAAGCGATTAACATGACCTTACTACCCGTCTTCTTCCAGCGTTCCATTTCTGTTTTGAGCAAATTCATTTGCCCATGGAAATTCTGCATCGCACGACAAGTAAAGCTTACGATATTCTGTGGTACTGTTTGTGGAACCTGACGTAAGAAGAGCGACGAATAAATGGTCGGAAATGCTTTCCTGTGCAGCAGGGTCTCATAACTTTTGGACAGCACAAAAGTAGGCAAACTTTTGCCTTCTTGTAATGAATGTGTTATCCATTCCGCTTCATCACGTTCTAATTGCTTTGCCGTTTCAATCAATCGCCCTGGTTCATCAACAAGTAGGACACTGTCTTTAGGTATGTAATCGAATAATGTATGTCTTTCTGGATATAGCAATGAAATGTATTGATAGATTCCCGGAAAGGATATCCCTTCCCGAAGCAACTCTATATCATGTCCAATGCCTTCTAGTAACTTATCTTTTGCCTTGCTATCGGTCATCTTCTCAAGCTGGGCTTGGAGTAGCTCATAGGCACCTACAGCTGCCGACTCAAGTCTTCTCTTTTCTGCTAATACTTCACGACAGGGTGAGATCGTAATAGAGTTGAATTTAATGGTAGAGCGTTGATCGCTTACATCAAAGGAACGAATGGAATCAACCTCATCATCAAACAGCTCGATTCGAATTGCAGTCGAAGATGTTATCGGATAGAAATCAACGATTCCTCCACGTACACTCATTTCTCCTTTTGACTCAACTCGTTCGACTCGTTCATACCCAAGCTCCGTCATTCGGGCTAGAAAAGCTTCTAAATGTAATGTATCTCCCACACTCATTTGAATGTTAGAAGTAGCAAATATCTCTTTAATAGGGAGCAAACGACGTACACCAGCATAAGGTGCAACAACAATGCCGCGATAACCTGCAGCAAGCTTTGTTAGAACCTCAATACGTCTTGCTAATATTTCTGGCGATGCAATCGCTGCTTCAGCAGCCATTAACTCTTGAGCTGGATACAATAAAACCTGATCATCCGACACGCATTCAGCTAGATCTTCGGCGATTTTCTGTGCCGCGAACATATTATGCGTAATAACAAACAAAGGACGCTTTGATTCGAGAAACAGGGATGCCATCATCACTTGACGCGAAGAACCAGCTAACCCTGCGATTAACTGTTCCTTCATATCTGATTGGACGCCTGCTACAACGGATTGAAAGTCCCTGTCCGCTGAAAAAGCTTGTATCAACGCTTGCAAATACTTCACTCTCCGCCCATATTATTGCAAAGGATTAGTAAGCAAAGAAAGCTCCGGATGAATGTCCAAAGCCTCCTTACAAAAATCACAAACAACCTTTACAATTGTATTACCTTCTAAGTCATACGATATTATATCTCTACGCTCCTCGGGGGTCAAGGAATGAAAACCCAATTGATCCTCCGTCACATAAGAACTTTCGATTCGACCCATCGTCATTTGACAGTGTCTACATGTATAAACAACTGACATCAATGTATGCCCCCTTCACAAGTCATATTACACTCTAGTATGACCCTTATTACGAAAAAATAGGCATCCATCTTACATGTTTCCGGGACGAACCTCTTATTTTAATTAAATTTAGCCATTGTTTTCTCAAAAGTGTTCTGAGTTGCATCTTCCATTGCATCAACAACTTGGTCCAGAATAGGAGGCATATCTGCTGCTTCCTGTTTACTAAAAGGAGATAGGACATAATCTGCGATATCCTTACCAGGCAAAGGACGTGAAATTCCGATTCGAATGCGATCAAAAGTTTGTGTCCCTGTATGCTGAATAATCGACTTAATCCCATTATGCCCACCTGCGCTACCTTGATAGCGTAGTCGAATCTTCCCATAGTCTGTATCGAGATCATCGTAAAGTATGATCATTTGTTTGACATCTAGTTTATAGAAATCTAACAATGCCCGTACAGACTCACCCGATAAGTTCATATAGGTCATCGGTTTTAGTAAATATATTTTGGTTCCATTTACGTTTCCTTCAGTCATAAGCCCCTTGCATTTATTCTGAAAGCTACGAAAATCGTGTTTCTGCGCAAACTGATCAATTGCCATAAAACCAATATTATGCCGGGTTCTCTCATACTCTTTTCCGGGATTACCCAGTCCAACAAACAGTTTCAACTGCTGATCCTCCCCTGACCCTTCTGTTTAACCCAAGCTTCTGCTATTTTTTCTTTGCTTTCATTTTCCTACGGATAATGTCAGCATAGCCTTCTTTGTTTGTTTGACGTTGCCTTGCAATCGCCAAATCCCCATCACTTACATTATGTGTAACCGTTGAGCCTGCAACGACATAAGCCCCTTTGCCTATTTTAACAGGTGCAATCAGGTTCACATTTGAACCTACAAATGCATCGTCTTCAATTTCAGTCAAGCTTTTATTGAAGCCATCATAGTTCACTGTAATCGCACCACAGCCAAAGTTAACGCCGGTGCCAACTACTGCATCACCAACATAACTGAGATGAGATACCTTAGAGCCATCCCCTATCGATGCATTCTTAATCTCTACGAAATCACCGATTTTTACACCTTTGCCAATCTTGGAGCCTGGTCGTATATAAGCGAATGGTCCTACACTTGTTCCATTGTCTATGAACGACTCTTGTACAACTGCATTCTTAACGATTACCTCATCACCAAGTTGTGAATTAGTAATTTCTGTGCTTGGGCCAATCTCACAACCATCTCCGATAATTGTGTTCCCACGAAGAATTGTTCCGGGGAACAATACAGAATCTGATCCAATTTGTACACCCTTCTCAATGTAAGTCTGCAGTGGGTCTATCATCGTTACACCATTCACCATATGAGCGCGATTGATTCGAGTTTGCATACAGCGCTCAGCTTCAGCTAATTGAATGCGATCATTAACACCTAAAGATTCATTCTCATCATCTGTACAATAAGCTTCAACGATATGTCCCTCGCCTTTAATAATATCGATCACATCAGTTAAATAATATTCACCCTGAGAATTGTCATTTCCAACAAGATCTAAAGCGGCAAATAGTTTGGCATTGTCAAAAATATAAGTACCTGCATTAATCTCATTAACAGCTGCCTCTGCCTGTGAACAATCCTTCTGCTCGACAATTTTGGCTACATATCCTTCGTTGTTACGAATAATACGCCCATAACCAAATGGATTATCTAGCTTCGCTGTCAACATCGTTATTGTCGCACCAGAAGCTCGATGCTGCTCTATCATTCTATTCAAGGTTTCCGCCTTAACAAGTGGTGTATCTCCATAAATTACAATTGTTAAGCCTTGTTCCTGGCTAAGCGCTGGTTTAGCTTGCAATACCGCATGTCCAGTACCAAGCTGAGTCTCTTGCAGTGCATACTCTACTTTGGATCCCAAGTAGGCTTTAACGGTCTCTACACCATGTCCAACTACCACAACGGTCCGACTTACATTTATCTCTTCAAGCGTGTCAATCACATGCCCCACCATCGGTTTCCCGCAAACAGGATGAAGCACCTTAAACAGCTTGGAATTCATACGTTTGCCTTGTCCCGCTGCAAGTACGACGGCATATAAGTTCAAACTAATCACTCCTTCACTAATCACAAACATATCATTATGTTTATTCTCAACCAATATATCTTAATTCTGCTTAAAAGAAAAGAGAGCCCCATAACGGGGCCCTCTCTTTAAGTTATACCAAATTTATAAGTTTCTTCATAAAATTCGGTATAAACTCAAGAAACGTATCTGTCCTACATGAGAACCAAGAAGGTCGTTTCTTCTCAAATCAGTTGAATCAGAATTACGCGCCTTCTTCGATTACTTCTTCTTCTGCAGCCGCACGGTCGTACTCAGCCAGCACCGCCGCTTGAATCTTCTCACGAGTTGTGGAAGAAATCGGATGGGCAATGTCTCTGAATTCACCGTCGGGAGTGCGCTTGCTCGGCATAGCAACGAACATACCATTGTTACCGTCGATTACACGAATATCGTGAACAACGAATTCATTGTCAATCGTAATGGAAGCAATCGCTTTCATTCTGCCTTCTGAATTTACTCGGCGAAGTCTAACGTCTGTAATTTGCATTGTGCTCACCACCTTTTTCCATCGCAGGACTTGGAAGTATAATTCAACATTACAATGCAAATTCCTTCTTTATCAGAATTAATTTTTTTAAAAGTTTAAAAAAACAATTAATTAGATCACATTTTACAATATATAACTTATAATACAACAAAATGTGACAAGAGTCGTCACACTTTGTTCATTTGTTCCATTCAATTTTTGTTCACTGTTTAATGTCACATTTGGCCATTAGTTGAATTACAAAAAGAGAACTATCTGCTCTTCAATTATTCTTAATCATTGAAATAGCTACCTGGCCCTACAATAACCTGCTTCGTTTTGGAGTCAACTCCTGATAGTTTAGCGAGAGATACGTAGTCCTCCACTAACATATCATCGACTTCTCCCGACTCTACGAATACACCAACACCACTAACAGAAGCCTTGAACTCCTTTAGTAAGTCCTTCATGCCTTGAATCGTACCACCAGCACGCATAAAATCATCAATTATCAGCACATTCGCCTCTTCCTTCAAGGCACGTCTTGATAATGACATCGTCTGTATACGCTTATTAGAGCCTGATACATAATTAATCGAAACTGCCGATCCCTCTGTTACTTTATTATCTCTACGTACAATAATAACCGGAAGATTCAAGAAAGATGCAGTTGCATGTGCAAGAGGAATACCTTTGGTCTCAACCGTCATGATGCAATCAGCTCCGCTATTAGCGAATTTAGTTGCAAACATCTTGCCGATCTCATTGAGCACTGAAGGCTGCCCTAATATATCAGACATATACAAGTAACCGCCTGGTAAAATCCGATCAGGCTGTCGTAATTCTTCACAGATCGATTCAATAAAGGATAATGCAGTCGTTGTATTCATCTTGGGAATGAATTTAACACCACCAGCTGCTCCTGCAACTGTGTTTAATTCTCCGATCCCTTCCATCTCTACAACTTCCTTAATGATCACAAGATCTTCACTAATGGACGATTTAGCAGAGTTATAACGTTCAGCAAACGTAGTGAGTGGGATCAATGAATGAGGACGAGACAATAAATATTGGGTCATTTCCACCAATCTCGAACTTCTCTTCAATTTTCTCATGAACAGACCACCTAATTCCGAATATTATATAAAAAATATAACACTTTTGTACGGTTTTACACAAGTTGATATCATTGTCTATATTAAGACAACCATAGTTGATATCAGAAGATCACTAAAAAAAATGTTGACCTCGAAAATTCCTAAGTCAACATCCTCACTACATATACATCTTTACAAAACCCTCTAAGCCCATTATAAATCCGAGCAACCTTAGATTCTTTAGATACAAGACCAAATACGGTTGGCCCAGAGCCTGACATTAGCACGCCTTCAGCACCAAGCTTTTGCATACATTCCTTGATATGTCTTACTTCTGGATATAAATCAAGCGTTACTTCTTCAAGCACATTACATAGACCACTGCATAGCTTATCAAACTGCTTCCCTTGGATTGCATCTACCATTTGCCTTGTATCAGGATGATGTTTAATGCCATTCGCGTTCAATTTACCATACACTTGCGAAGTCGATACATTAATTGGAGGCTTAGCGAGAATCACCCAAGACTGAAAAGCATTCTTAATTGGTTCAAGCTTCTCGCCTCTGCCTCTGGCAATTGCCGTTCCACCAGTAATACAGAACGGAACATCAGAGCCAAGCTCTGCTCCTAGCTTCTGTAATTCTGGGATCGAAATATTGAGCTGCCACAAGCGATTGAGTCCACGAAGAGTAGCAGCAGCATCACTACTACCACCTGCAAGTCCAGCAGCAACCGGAATATTCTTATCCAAGTGTATATATACGCCTTGTTTAACACCGTATCGATCTTTAATGAGCCTAGCAGCCTGGAATGCTAAGTTCTTCTCATCAAGTGGAATATATCCAGCCTGTGAAGAGATCATTATCGTATCACGCGGAAGCTCTTGCATTTCAATTCGATCTGCTAGATCTACCATTGTCATAATCATTTCAACTTCATGATAACCATCATTGCGCTTATATAATACATCAAGCGACAGGTTGATTTTGGCTGGCGCCTTTTCAAACACTTTCACGAAATCACCTACTTATGTATTTACCGTCTCATTATACCAAAAGCAAAAAAAAAAAGCTAAAGCTCGAATGAGCTTTAGCCAATTAACAAAATAAGGGCATTTTAGATACTATGTTTGTTTAGAGGAAGCATTCTCAGCAATTTGAATGGCTCGTTTAACCATGTTTCCAGCATCCTTCGTGCGAATACCGCCCCATCCCTCTTGCTGAACGGTGTCATAAAAACCAAGATCTTTTGCAAGTTCATATTTAAATTTCTCCGACATTACACTACGTCTACGGCTCATATCTCCTCGCCTCCTTTAAAAAATAGTGTGTCCTTATGAGAAACATCTATTCGCAGTACCCTATATCGTCTATAAAAAGGTAAAAAGCAGCCCATATGCGGGCTGCTGTATAAATGGGGTTATGTTTGAATATACGTGATTCTTACTTCTCCATCGTTATTACATACCGTCACTTGAACTGAATCGGTTAAAATATCCGCATAACTGTAGGATACCCGTTTAAATGACTGCTGTTCTTGATCGAGTTTCACGATGAAAACAGAAGGGTACGTCTCTTCTAACACCCCAGATCGCTCAATTGTCTTACGACGTCCTCCGTTCGCGCGGAGCATAATTTTCTGACCAACATGAGGCTCTAAACTACGTTTAATCTCCAAAAGTGCATTTTTTGCCATTGGGACTACCACCTCTTTCCATGTAAATTATAACCGACTCCCCCATGGATGTCAATCAAAATAAACAATTATATCAATACAACAATCCAGTTGTCAACGGGTGTTTTACTATTTTTCAAATTTATAAGGGTTAGAATTTGTCTAAATCGCAAATTTTATACATTTATTTTTTGAATTGATAATTTTCAGTATTGAAAACTAATCTCGCTTTAGATTTTTCCAATAAAAAAACCATCCAAAATTAGAAATTGGACGATTTATCAAATGATCATTTATTTATACTTAAGCTAGATCTGTATGGTTGGTATATCAGGAATCTCAATTTTATCTAGCCGCGGAAGGCCCATACGATGGCTACCTCTTGTCTCGACGCCTCCCATACCCTCTAGCCCCGTAATAGTCGACTCCATTAAATCGATCATTGACACCGTATCTTTAACGGATGTAAAGGACATCTTAGACGCAATAAATAGCGGATCAAGTGCATGAATCAAGACACGTGCTGGTGATGAAGCAAAATTCGAACCGGCATGCAAGAGCGCTTCAAAGTGGGATTGACATGCACCAGCAATCACCGTTAAAGAATCTAAATTACAATCATATTGTCTAGTTACCTCTACCGCTTTAACAAAATGTGCCGAGTTCTTATAGGCATCCAGCGACATAATATCTAAATCTTTGCGATTCTTAACAAAGCCATCATGACCTGTTATAACGACAATATTAGGCTTAATTTGCGGAAGCAATCGTCTGAGTGAATCTGCCATTTGAGTTTCCTGCATATAGAAACCATGAGCAGGTATATGCAATTCTTCATACATCGTCATGCATTTTTTTAAGTATAGAGGATCACCATCTAAGTGTAGAACTGTACCCGGTACTTCAAAATAATAGCTGCCAACCTGACCTTTATTAATACTTGTATAAGGACTTCGTTCATGTAGGCGAATACGATCTTCCACTAATCTTCGTATGGAATGCATCGCTTGATGCGTATGGTAACGGGGTGAATCGATATCTTGCGTTCCTTTGAGAGGGACAAGATCGGATACAGGCGCATCCGCTAACAACCGATACTCTACTCCCCACAAAATAGCTCTGTCCTGTTCTATGCGTTGAATGCGAAATACGATATCTCCACCGTATGATTTGCGAGTAACTAAATCACCTTGGTACATTGCAGCATCCCTCCTCGTCTATCGTATGGCAAGGAGGGATGGTAAGTGCCTATCCTTTTAATTCATTCAAACAAATCTTCAAGTTTCTACTGAGTACAGCATATTCCGCAATCGAAACTGTTTCTGCACGTCTGGATGGCTCGATGCCGCTCTCAAGCAGTATAATTTCTGCCTGCTTCTTATTCTCTTTGGAAAAGAATTGAGCACCTAAATTGTTATATATGGTTTTCCTACGCTGTGCGAATGAAGCTTGTACAACCTGGAAGAAGAAATCTTCATCATCCACAGCGACTGGAGGTGCACCTCTAAGCGACAGCTTGATTACAGCTGAGTCAACGTTCGGTGGAGGTACAAATACAGATCGTGGCACAATTGTAACGATCTCTGTATCACAATAGTATTGTACAGCAATGGATAACGAACCATAATCTTTGCCGCCTGGAGGCGCAGACATGCGCTCTGCAACTTCCTTCTGTGTCATAACAACGATATGCTCCAGTGGAAGCTTCTCTTCGAGCAGACGCATAATAATCGGTGTTGTAATGTAATACGGCAGATTAGCAACCACACTAACTTCAGATGCTTCACTAAACTGCTCTTTGAACAATGCTTGCAGATCTTGCTTCAGTACATCCCCATGTACCACACTTGCATGTGGGTAAGGTGCTAGTGTCTCAGCAAGAATAGGTAATAGCCTCTGATCAATTTCAAGTGCAACAACTTTGCCAGCAACCTTAGCCAAAGGCTGTGTAAGTGCACCAATTCCTGGGCCAATCTCAAGTACGGCCTTCTCCTTAGTTAACTCTGCTGCTGACACAATTTTACGTAAGATGTTAACGTCCGTTAAAAAGTTCTGTCCCAAGCTCTTCTTAAGTACAAGTCTATGCTTCTTTAGCACACTATTGGTATGTTTAGGACTTCCAATATCCTGTTCGACCTGAAATTCTTCTCCGATAAGTTCTTTATCCATTTACTACCCTCTTCGATCCAGCTGTTCAACGGCTGCTTCAAATTCCTCACGGGATATCTGAAAGGCCGTACAACGCTTATAAAATTGTTTACCATTACAATAGCCAATACCGAGTATATTACCCACTTCAAGCCTTCTAGCTGCAGCCTGTGGATGATTGAGCATTCCCGTCTGTATGAGATCCTCTATTCTTAACTCTGCAACCGCTCCATCGAATTCCGTCTTCACATTCGCTAAAGCATTTCGGATTGCTTCAGGAGAAGCGTTCTCTACACCTATGTCATCTTTACGTAATGCTTGTTCTTGCGTTAAGAAAGCATGTTTACAGCCAGGCACTTTAGCCGAGATTATTTTGCGAATACGTTCACCTGCATGATCGGGATCTGTAAATACAATAACCCCTCGTCGCTCCTGTGCAAGGGCAATTCTCTGCAGCACTTTGCGATTGATAGCAGAACCTCCGGTTTCGATTGTCTCTGCCTCTACGGCTCGTTTAATGGCTGTCGTATCATCCTTACCTTCTACCACAATAATTTCTTTGATCATTTACACCCATCCGCCTCCCAAATTTCCGGTAACGGAAATACAAAGCTCCATTTATTTCTGACCAACATTGAAAAGAGAAGGGGTTATCCCCTTCTCCGTAAGTTAAATCTATTTTATCATATTGTTCAACAGTTTGCCCATAAGCATCCGCATTAATCTACAATTGGTTTCTTAGGTCCAATCACATAAACGGTATAACCACGTTTGCGACCAAAACGATTCACATGATTCTCATCTTCATAGTAAATATCAATAATTTTACCTTTGATTGCGCCGCCAGTATCTTCTGCACGACGGAATCCGATACCATCAATATATACCCACCAGCCAAGCGGGATCACTTTAGGGTCCACAGCGATTGTACGACCTTCAGTTACTTTAGCACCAGAGGCTGTAATACCATACTGAGGATCATCCTTAGCCTTACCTCCACCAGCAGCTGTATAGGCGGTCAATTGTACATTATTGAGTATTTCCTTGTACGAGAATGAAAGATCGTCTTTGGACAAGTGTTTATCCACTTTATCCTGAACCGATAGCGTAACGACGTCCTTCTTGGTGCCGATCGCAACAACTTTATTCACACTTGGCGCTTTGACCGTCGCTTCAAGCAAGTTCTCTTCAACGAGTACCCCATCTTCAAATACCTTCTCGATTTGTTTAACAAGTAAGCCTTCTTTACCAGCTTGCACAATTTCCTGCTTGCCTTTAGCGAGCTTAGCATCGTCTTGTTTAACCGTTTGGAATGGTATTTCTTCCGTTACATCCTGTGCGACTTTCTCAACACGAACAAGTTTTATTTGGTCGTTAGGTGTAAGCTCTGTACTTAATTGTGGAATCACTTTATCATTGTGATCTATCTTAATTTGATATTGCTGTAGCGCTGCAGCTACTGTTTTGGCAGTTGTATATTTAACCTCTGTCTTACCGTCAGCCGTTAATTGAATAGGTATTGCATGATTGACTACGATTCGATCCCCGTGTTTAATTTTGGAATCTAGCGGCACATTAATTTCATCATACGTACCCATCGTTATAGCTTGTTCATCCAGCAGGCGATTTAGTTCCCATTGTTTTGTTTCAACAACAGTTTCTTGACCATTTACTACTACGAATACACGCTTAGAAGCGGTTCCGTACATCAGCACCATAAACATCATAATAATTACGCATGTAAAAATTGCAGGTATGATGACATATCGCAAATTTTCATGCTTCCATCGCATTGCGAAGGTTGTGCTGGATGATCGCTCTACATGGGTCTCTTCTTCTGAGATCAATCCCATTTCTTCGGTCCTCCTGTCAAAGCCTCGCCGCCTTAATGTTATACATAAATGTGTTTGACGCGACTTAGTAATTTATACAGTCGTTCGGTCACCAATAACCAGTATTAAATTTAATGCAACAAAAAAAGACCTGGAGAAGAGAGAATGCTTCTCGTGGTCTTTAGCATAGCTAAATAATAAAAGACCTGACGACAATTCCCTATCTCTTACGCTTACGAGGTTAGCTGACGGGTTCGGGCATGAGAATTGCCCTACTTTGGATGTAAATCATAATGACGATGATCATGCTTACATTCCAAAGACTCACCCCAATTACTCCTGCATCAATCAACGCCGAAATTACTACTTGTATATCTCGGCCTCTGTTCTTTACAGCGGTTCCCCCGTTCCCCAAAAATGAAGACTCAGCGAATTGAAATTGGTGATCCTATTTACTTGTATGTTGAAATAGTACGATGATACTCGACTAGCTGTAAAGGGTGATTCAATCGCAAATAAGCTTAAATTCAGGAATTTTTTTCACATTAGCGGTGATTTTTCAGTTGTCTTCCATGTTTTTCTTATTATAACTCAATTTTTTGCCATTTTTAATGGATAATGTTACTATTTTATGAGAATAGAGATGTTTTTTTAGATAAAATTAATGGATAATGCATCCTAAATTTATCAAAATATCACAAAATTAAAGCAGGTGGAGAATTTGAATCACATCCTACAAATCGAACAATTGTTCGGCGGATACTTACCAAAAAAGCCGGTACTTAAGAACGTTAATATTTCGCTAGGTAAAGGAGAAATGGTAGGACTAATTGGACTCAATGGAGCTGGGAAAAGTACCACAATTAAGCATATTCTTGGGCTCATGCTGCCCAAACAAGGAAAAATAACCATTAATAATTTACAGCTCAGCGACGATCTGCAATCTTACCGGTCATCTTATGCTTATGTCCCTGAAAATCCCGAGCTTTATAATGAATTGACAGTTCGCGAACATCTAGAGTTAACAGCTATGGCTTATGGGATTTCCAAAGAGGATTATGCAAGGCGTTCAGAGCAATTATTGACTGAATTTAGAATGCAGGAGAAGGCAGACCATTTCCCATCACAGCTTTCTAAAGGTATGAAGCAAAAAGTAATGATCATGAATGCATTTCTTGTAGAACCACCGCTTTATATTATTGATGAGCCATTTCTCGGGCTTGATCCACTAGCTATGCGCTCCTTGCTCGAAACAATGTCGAACTTCAAACAGAATGGTGCGTCTTTTCTTATATCCTCTCATATTCTTGCAACAATTGAGAAATATTGTGACCGATTCGTCATTCTTCATTACGGACAAGTTATCGCACAAGGAACGCTGAACGAACTCAAAATAGGACTCGGCATTGAACCACAATCAGAGACATCGCTCGACGATTTATTCTATATGTATGTGACAAGAGAAGACAAACGGGACCGCTAAGGTAAGAGGGTGAAACAATGAATAATGACCAACCAAGAAATCAAAATATAGCAAATTCTGAGGTCACACAAATTTGGAAGAAAAGAAGGCAATCTTTTAATAAAGAAGCGCTTGGTTACTGGCTTTATGTGCTGAGAAGTAATTTTGTTGGATATGTGTTTCTTCTATTAATAGGTGGTATTTATTATTATGTAAAAGTGCTGGACGAATTGCCTCGTGACTACCCTTATTGGTGGGTTGCAATGCTCGTGCTTGTCCCCCTGTTAGCTATGGGTTCGATTCGCACTTTTTTGGTTCAGCCAGACCGCATGTTTCTCCTGCCACTTGAAGGTCACTTGAATGGTTATTTCCAAGCTGCTATTAAACATACCATGCTGGTGCATGCTTGTATCACAACTTTCGGCCTACTCGTAATTTGGCCATTATATCTTCACTGTGAAGGAACAGAAGCACAACCCCTATGGCTTGTTCTCGGCTTAATTTGGCTCACCAAATGGGCTGCACTACTAGCTAATTGGCAAGAAAGTAGAATGGTCAGCAAACAGTCCCGTATGATCTCTGTTCTTTTTCGCTGGAGCATTGCCCTTGCTATTGTCCCTCTCGCATTGATCAACGGTGTAATGTGGGCCGCTTTGCTCCTCTTATTAGCAATTATATTATGGATCATTATCATACGAATGGTTCCTAAACATACTACTGGCTGGGAAATACTCATTGAACGCGAACAAGCCACTCGCAGACGATACTATCGCTTTTTTGCAATGTTCGTAGATGTAACTCCGTTACCTGTAACCGTTCGAAGGAGAGGTCTAGCATCACTTGTAACGAGACTCTACAAATTTAATGCTTCCAATACACACTTATATCTCTTTACGAAAACATGGTTTCGCACTGATTTGTTCAGCATGTTTGCACGTACGACACTCGTTACACTATTCATTACTTTTTTCGTGTCAAGTGACAGCGCACGTGTGATCATTGTATTAATAGGGATTATCATTTCTGCCTTACAACTATCTACTTTGCGTGATGCACATAAATATACCTTTTGGCTTCAGATGTATCCGATCGATCCTGTACAGCAAGTCGGTGGTATATTGCAAATCATGAAATCTGCAATCGCTGCGCAATCACTACTATTCGGGCTTACATTGCTACTTACTGCTTCAAATCTACTCTACGCTACAGTACCTTTAGTAATTATGGGAATCTACATCCTGTATTGCCGCTACATCCTAAAACGTAAATGGATACGTGATCTGACATCATTATAAGAGGCTTTCCCATAAGTAACATTATGGGGGCCTCTTTGCTTGTTCAATCAATTATAGATTTCTTTATTTTAATCCAAGAAGTCGAACAGCATTTGCTGTCGTGATTTGCGCAAGTTCTTCTAAACTGAGTCCACGAATTTCTGCCGCAGTTTCAGCCACTAGACGAACATAGGCCGATTCATTTCGTTTACCTCGATAAGGATGAGGTGTTAGGTACGGCGAATCCGTTTCAATTAATAGACGATCTAACGGTACCTGTGCAAGCACCTCTTTGGGCTGCTTAGCATTCTTGAATGTCACAGGACCACCGAAGGAAATATGAAAATTCATATCTAGACATTGCTTAGCGGTTTCCCAAGAGCCTGAGAAACAGTGCATAATTCCGCCCACCTCTGACGCTTTCTCTTCGCGTAATACTTGAAGAATGTCATGATGCGCATCACGATTATGAATAATGATGGGCATACCTAGCTTTCGCGCTAAGCGAATTTGTTCCCTGAAAACACGATTTTGTACATCTTTAGGGGACTTATCCCAATGATAATCAAGTCCGATTTCTCCAATAGCTACAACCTTATCATGCTTGCATAGGGATTCAATCCACTCCAGATCCTCTGGTTGCATATCAATCGCATCGACTGGGTGCCAGCCAACTGCTGAATAAATAAAATCATACTGTTCTGCAAGGGCAATAGATGACGGAATCGTTTCTCGATTAAAACCGATATTGACCATTCGAGTTACACCCGCTTCTAATGCACGTTCAATTACCTGGTCTCGATCCTCATCAAACTGCTCTGCGTTTAAATGTGTATGGGTATCTGTTAACATGATGTTCTCCTTCATCTATATCAATAAATTTATTAGTAGCATACCAAATTCTTTACCAAACCGAAACTTACTATGTATCACCCCTAACAGATTTCATTTCTTCAGGAAAATAAATACGATGCTTCCCTTGGCGCATAGTTGCAATCGATCTAACAATATCAGACTGCTCAGAGATTTCACTAAGCTCGTCGTTTCCATTTAGAAGTAATATAGGCAAGTTATTCGTTTCTCCGGGACGGTATATATCGTAAGAAAGATTCGAAGGGAAATCCATACCTAAATAATACTGTGGATCAAATCCATATGCTAAAGCACTCTGCTCTATGGCATGATAAGTTTCAAGCTGTGAAGACTCGGAATGGAGTGTCACAAATTTGAACAAACGGCGATTCAGGAATCGATTACATAAGTCTGCAAGAATCGCATCCTTCTCCTTCGTCCAGCACATCATAACTGTCTGCATAAGCGATTCATCTAATTGAAAATAATCTTCAATCGTCAAGTTATGTGAGAATAACTTCTCTAATGGCTCTAGCATAAAACCAAAATTATATTGCTCCGTATATAACAGCCGAGCACGACTTAGAATTTTACTGAGCAGAAGCTCTGCACTTCGAGTAACTGGATGAAAATACACCTGCCAGTACATCTGATACCGAGACATCAAATAATCTTCGACTGCATGCATCCCACTTTCTTTTACAACCATGTGACCTTTATATGGTCTGAGCACCCTTAGAATTCGCTCCAAATCAAACTTACCATAATTAACACCCGTAAAATAAGCATCTCGTAATAAATAGTCCATCCGATCAGCATCTAGTTGACTAGATACAAGTGAAATGACGATTTCTTTGGGATATGTTTTGGAAATTACACTCGCTACATCATTTGGAAAATTAGGATTTACTTTGGAGAGTATTGCATTCACCTCTGTATTTCCAACCAGCATTCGACATGTCCAGTCCTCGTGACTTAGACCAAATACTTGTTCTATAGAATGAGAGAAGGGTCCGTGTCCAATATCATGGAGCAAAGCTGCACATAAACAGAGCAATCTTTCTTCCTGCGGAAAATCCACATGCTTATTCCGATTAAATTGAGATATAATATTACGTGTGATTTCGTATACTCCTAAAGAATGAGAGAAACGGCTGTGTTCAGCGCCATGAAAGGTTAAAAAGGAAGTTCCAAGCTGTCTAATTCGACGTAATCTTTGAAATTCCTTCGAGTTAATTAACTCCCAAATCACCTTATCCTGAACATAAATATATTGATGCACAGGGTCTTTAAAAACCTTCTCTTCTTCCATTTTTATTATCTCTCCTACATCAATATCATTCGACAAAATGATAAATCAAACATAGAAAGTTGTCGACAAATTATCTGAAAACTTCCCATTTTCACTGGTAAAAAAAGTGCTGATTCTTATTTTGTATTTCTAGTATTTGGTCCCTTTTCTATTAAAAAATGGTTGACTATTTTGGGAATCGTTGGTATCATATTTATGAAAAGAATGTCGAAAGTTGACGATTACATATTCAAACTTGGAGGGAGTCCTACATATGATGAAATCTACTGGTATCGTTAGAAAAGTAGATGAACTTGGTCGTGTTGTTATTCCGATTGAATTACGCCGGACACTTGGTATTGGCGAGAAAGATGCTTTAGAGATTTATGTTGATGGTGAACGCATTATGTTGAAGAAATATGAGCCTGCTTGTATTTTCTGTGGTAATGCAGAGAATGTTAGCTATTTCAAAGGAAAAATTGTTTGTCATATTTGTTTATCTGAGATGCCAACACCTGTGACAAATTAAGAAAAATAGGTTATAATGAAATTAGCAATATTCCATTAGGTAATTCTAACCTTTTTCATACTCCTTTATCCCATGACCTTGGATTTCCAAGGTACATGGGATCTTTTTTTCTATTGTTTAATTAACGTGTTATATACTTCTCTTTTGGGAAGAGAACGATCTGTTGCAACCTGCTTAATTGCTTCCTTCTTATTCATTGACTGATCTACATAGTGAGCAACATGTTCCTCGAGTGATAAAGATCCCCACCATATCTGCGATCCATCGCTCGCTTGTCCATCCTGATTAATCGTCACTTCATCAGCTGCTTTAACCACAAGGCAATATTCACCTAAAGGTGGATTCTCTTGCACATATAGCAGACACTCTTCAATAGATCCACGTGTAATCTCTTCATGCTTCTTGGTTATCTCACGAGCTAAACATATATTTCGTTCTCCCCACACTTCTTGCATATACGTTAATGTCTTGATGATCCGGTGTGGTGATTCATAGAATATTAAAGTCTCACGTTTAGTTTTGAGCTTCTCTAGCTCATTAACAATTGATTTGCGTTCACGCGGTAGAAACCCGATAAAGGTAAACTGCTGTGTTGGCAAACCAGAAACGATTAACGCACTTAACGCAGCATTAGCTCCTGGAACAGGTATAACAGGAATGCCTTCTTCAGCAGCTAGACATACAAGGTCATAGCCTGGGTCCGAAATAGCTGGCAGCCCCGCATCACTAACAAGAGCTATAACAAGCCCTTCATCACGCATCAACCGGATAAGCTCAGGACCTGAATTGGTTTTGTTATGCTCATGATAAGACACAAGTCTTGTTGAAATCTGAAAGTGTGTGAGCAGCTTTCTTGTTTGCCTAGTATCCTCGGCTGCAATGATGTCCGCTTCTTGCAGTAATCTCACTGCACGATAGGTCATATCCTCTAAATTACCGATTGGAGTTCCTACTAAATATAACGTACCTGTGTGACTTCGCGTTTCATAACTTTTTTGTGAGATCATATAGACTCCTTCTTCCCATAAAACACATCCCTTAATTCAGTACAGTATTCACCCGTTTTATTATAAACAATGAGTGGTTCTTCAATGCGAACACCAGGTTTACCATCTTTCATGGCTTCGATGAGTACCATAGTAGCATCAAAGTGCTTACGAGTATGAACAAATCGAACACGTTTGGGCTCTAGTCGATGTTGACGCATGAGGTAACATATCTCTATAAATCTAGCCGCTCGGTGCACCATAGCAAGCTTACCCCGATTGCGAAGCAAACGTGAAGATGAGATGAGGACATCCTCTAGTGTGCTATGAATTTCATGTCTCGCTGCTGCAAAATGCGGATTTATATTCTGCACGCCATCTGGTACCGGCATATACGGTGGATTCACTGTAACCACATCATACTGTCCATGACCTAGTGTCAGATGGATATCACGTAAATCTCCATGAATCATCCGAATTTGATTCTCTAACCCGTTCATTCGAACACTTCGATTTGCCATATCGTAAAGACGCTCTTGAATCTCGATCCCGTCGATATGAGCTTTCGATCTCGTCGAAAGCAAGAGTGGAATAACGCCATTACCTGAACACAGATCAATAATTTCTCCCTTAGGTGGTGCTGGCGCAAATCTGCCAAGTAACACAGCATCAAGGGAGAAGGAGAATACCTCATCGCTTTGTATGATGGATAGACCATGTGTAAGTAAATCATCCACTCGCTCAGTTTCATGCACTAACATCTTTATGTCACATCCCAACATCCTGCATTTTCTAATTTGAAATAAATCCTTTCATACGGAAGAAAAACCGTAGAGCATAGTCTACGGTTTACTTTTTCAAAAATGATAAACAAAATAAGCAATCCCCTTCAGTTCGAAGGTGTCCGTAATAAACATTGCAGATATGAAAACCTTCTTGATACAACCTGGCCAAATTATCATGTCCTTCACCGATCACCGTGTTAACCGACTCTTTGGTTTCATCCTCGATTGGAACGTTTTCACCCTTCTTGAGAAGCTTACGCAATTGGCGATTTTCTATCATGAGTCGCTGATTTTCTTCAAGCAACAGGACGATTCGCTGCTTCAAAGCACCCAAATCTGCATATGCTGTACCCATCTGCTCTTCAAGTTGATGGATCTGCGCAAAAACATCTTGTTTCTCCACTATATCACCTCAACGTATCTCGAAATCGCTATTCTTGCTCCACTACATCATCAAAAGGCAAGTCCTGCACTTTACCAAGATCAAATAATTGAACCTTAGCTGTACGGTTGCCCATATTCAAAGCTAATACCTTACCACTACCATATGAGGTAATAACCAGCTTACCAACTGTTGGCATACTATCCTTGGCACTCTCATAATTGTCATGCTCATATTTGAGACAACACATAAGTCTTCCACATAAACCTGATATTTTAGTGGGATTAAGCGATAAGTTCTGATCCTTCGCCATTTTAATGGATACAGGTTCAAAATCGCCTAGAAATGTAGAGCAGCAAAGAATACGTCCACAAGGACCGATTCCTCCGAGTATTTTAGCTTCATCGCGAACGCCAATTTGTCTGAGTTCAATCCGTGTTCTAAAAATAGATGCTAGATCTTTCACTAGTTCCCGGAAATCAACCCTACCCTCAGCTGTAAAGTAAAATATGACTTTATTACGGTCAAAAGTATACTCCACATCAACTAGCTTCATGCGTAGTTCATGTTCTCTAATTTTATCCATACATGTAGAGAACGCGTCTTTAGCCGCTTTTTTGTTATCTTCTACAAGCTTTGCATCAGTTTCGTCAGCAATTCGAATCACTTTCTTAAGTGGTAATACCACATCATTCTCCTGAACTACCTTCTTACCGATGACGATCTTACCATACTCAATACCGCGTGCTGTTTCAACAATCACAGCATTGTCCTGCTGTATATCAAAATCTAGTGGATCGAAATAATAAACTTTACCCGCTTTTTTAAAGCGGACACCCACAACCGAATACATTTTACCCCCCCTGAATGACGACGAGCATTTTTTCGAGCAATAGCTGTGGATTGGCATTCGAACGAAGCCTTTTCCTAAGTTCTACTGCCTGCTCTAATATCCGAACCCATGTTGCTGAATCGCGGCTATAAGAGATTGAAGTCATCCAATCTGTTTGATCTATATAAACAAGCTTCTCTTTGTGTCCTGTACTAAGCTGCACGATATCTTTGAGCCATAGAATTAGCAAATCAAAAACCGTATCCGGATGATCGGACAGATCCGATTTTGACCACTTTTGTCCTATTGTTACAAAGGAAGATGGAAACCTCGTCAGTGTTTCCTTTGTTAATTGTATCACTACGTTTCTTATTTCTGCAAACCAATTTGTAGTAATCAACTCACGAGCTGCTTCAGGACCTGCAGTTAAATGCACTGCGGGGTATATCAAATGAGTTGGATGTCCTTCTAATAGAAGCTGTTCTATCATCATTTCCCTTGGCATCGGTACGAATGTGATCCATTGTGAACGTGATTGAATTGTAGATAATAAGGCATGTCCATTCTCAGTAATTAGAATAGCCACAACCTTGGATATCGGTTCTTCTAGAAATTTAAGTAAAGAATTAGCTGCTTGAATCGTCATTTTATCCGCTTGCTCGATAATATAAATTTTAGTTCCGTCAACGGATGCAGACGCACGATAAGCAAACTCTTTCTGTAATTCTCGAATTTGATCAATCTTAATAGTTGCACCATCCGGTTGCACAATATACAAATCAGGATGATTTCCATGTTCAACCTTACGACATTCTATACATTCTCCACAAGCATCATCAACACCGTTCAGGCAATATATCGCTTTAGCAAGCTCTAGAGCCATTTGTTTGCGGCTTGTCCCTACAGGGCCATGGAATATATAGGCATGAGAAAGTTTATCGGCCTTAAGGCTGCTCTGCAATAGACGCTTCGCTACCTCTTGGCCTCTTATACTAGCAAAAGACATAATGTTCTCCACTTCCACGAATCATTAATACAAATAATTAATAAGCATTCCTCGAATTTCACCAATACGATGTAAAATATCAATCCGACCTTGCTCGGATTCAAGCAAACCCTCAGCGAGTGCAATAAGTTCCTCATTGATCTCGTCTAGAATTTTGTACCTTTTACTTCGACCTCTACGATCCCAGCCTCTTGTATCTTTAATAACAATACCTCTACGTGCTGTTTCTTCTAAAAACTTCTTAACAAGCAATTTATATCGACGTAACTCACGTACAGTCATCGACTTAGATAGTAGATCACCTTGTTGACTAATCTGTCCTGCTAATTGACTTAATTGATCTTTGGTTGTTACCTGATCCTGATGCTGCATCACATCTGCAAAATTACGTGCAGGCGCTTGTGGATGTAAGGAATTATCCGGAACCCTAACATTGTTACCGATGGGGTTTCTACCAGGATTAATTTTCAAGAAGGTTTCCCCCTTCTATTGCTATATGTCTAAAAATGCTCGAAGCGTTCAACTGGCATAACGAATACAGCCGCTCCACCTACTGGCACTTCTACTGGGAATGGTACATAAGAATCTGCTGTTCCTCCCATTGGAGAAACTGGTGTTACTAACTGATCGCGTACCTTACAGTTTGTTTGAATAATGCTAAGTACCTCTTGTACACGCTCATTCTCAATACCAACCATAAATGTAGTGTTCCCCGCACGCAAGAAACCTCCAGTTGAAGCAAGTTTAGTTGCTCGTACACCTGCATTAATTAAAGCACTTGATAAACGGTTACTGTCCTTGTCTTGCACTACAGCCATAATGAGTTTCACGGGTACATCCCTTCCTTTCATAAAAATCATTTATTATGGTGATCCAAAAGAAGATAGAAATCAGCAGCAATATCAGTAGCAATTTCCTGTTCTGTGCGGTCAGCTTGAACAAGTAAAACTCGCTCATTCTGTTCTTGTGCAATTCTCCTGAATGCTTCACGCACAGTTTGATGATAGTCAAGCTTACGTTGCTCGATTCGATCGAGACCTGCATCCTCATCACCACTTGCTCGCTTGTGCAATCGTTTCAATGACTCTTCTGCCGGAATGTCCAGCATATAAGTGCGAGTTGGCATCAATCCAGAACTAGCAAAATGATTGATCTTAAGTACCATATCGACGGTAACACCAAGACCATAGCCTTGATAAGCAACACTTGCATCAATGAATCGATCGCATAGAACAATACATCCTTCATTTAATGCCGGGATAATCTTCTCGTGAACATGCTGTGCTCTGGAAGCTGCATATAACAGAACCTCTGCTTGATTAACCATTTCAGCATGCTCTGGATCCAAAATGATACTCCGGATTTTATCGCCAATGCGTGTGCCACCAGGTTCACGGGTAAAAACAATTTTCTTATTAAGCTTGGAAATTTCATTAGCCAAACGATTAATCTGCGTTGTTTTACCTGCTCCATCTGGTCCTTCGAAAGTAATAAATAAACCTGTCACTTGTTTCCTCCTGTATAAACATAAATTGTGCCACGAGCCCCGATGTCTGTACCTTGAAATTTAACCCCAGTTTCGATCAATTGTGTAATCAGATTAGCTGTATATATCGTTATTTCTTCCCCTGGATACAGAATGGGTACACCCGGAGGATATGGAATTACCATTTCTGCAGATTGTTGTCCAACCGCATCTAAAATCGTTAATGAACGAACTAATGGGTCCCGCGCGAGTGATTCAGAGTGAAAAAGTGACATATTCATGGAAAATAAAACTGGGAACGACAAAGGCAAAAATGGAGGTATTTCATTCATATTCGAGATTGCATAGCTTGTTTCCTGCTTTTTTAGTTCATAATAACTCGATATCTCCATCAATGCTTGGAAAACTTGCTCAGCATCCTTTCTAGTTGAGTGAAGCGTAAATAGAAGCAAGACATGCTTTGCATCAGTCATTTCAGGATAGCATCCTCTACATTCCAATTCTTGAGCTAGCCTTGGTCCAGACAAAATGTCTGTGCGATCACAAATTGTAATCTTAAATGGATCTAGACTCGTATAGGCGTTTTGATGCTCTTGGTGTATCAGTATGCGATATTCCGGAAGATGTTCCATTAACTCATGAAAATGTTGCACTGCATCAAGACCATGTCCGATGAGTCTCTTTCCATCAACATCAATCTCACGTCTAGCTAGATCAAGCGAAGCCATAAGTGGATAAGATGGACTTGAGCTTTGTAAAATACTTAACCATTTTTTGAAAATTGAACGCTCTATTCGTGTTCCTTGTACATGAAGCATAGCACTCATTGTCATAGCAGATAACATCTTATGTGTCGATTGAACGACAACATCGGCTCCACATGACAATGCTGAAGGCGGTAAACTAGCATGGAATCCATAATGAGCTCCATGAGCTTCATCAACTAGCAAGGGCTTGTTATAGTAATGTGTGATCTTCGCAATTTGTTGCAAATCAATACCCATTCCGTAATAATTAGGATTCGTTAACAGAACACCTTTGGCTTCGGGGTACTGTCGGAGTGCATCCTCTACATCTTCAGCTCGAACACCAGCAGCAATACCACTCTCTTCATCCACTAAGGGCGATAAGAATACAGCCCGTGCACCTACCATCATAAGACCATGGATAACCGACTTATGAACATTGCGCTGAACAATAAGTATTTCACCTCGGCCACAAACCGAGGCAATCATCGCTAAGTTACCAACTGTACTACCACCAATTAGAAAGAATGTTTCCTCAGCACCAAAGCACTCAGCTGCAAGCATCTGTGCTTCATGAATTACCCCTTCAGGTTGATGCAAATCATCAAACCCCGCTATTTCAGTTCCATCTATCGCCATAATATTATGATAATAAGTATGGACGTCTTCTCCTTGTTTCAACCCCCTGCCAAACTTATGACCAGGTACATGAAAACTCGTAGCTTGGTTGTGATGATGTGCAGTTAGTTTTTCAAATAGTGGAGCTCTATCCCTCACAACGTAACCTCCTATATGATCAAGAACAAACCCTCGTGAAATCAGGTTAGCGTGTATATATCATACTCTTCTATTATATGAGAAAATGAGCAAACAAAAAAGGATCATAGTCGTACTAAGCTTCTTGAATATCAAAGAAACTTAGCTCTAATGAGCCTTTGGATCAATGTCATGATTACATTTACTTGTGTGGACATAAAGTTAATATACTAGTATAAAATTTAGATTAAGCATTTTTGAGGATAAGATTTGTTTTAAGCTGATGAATAAAAAATGAATATTTCTCATCCATCACATCTGTGTGTACCATTTCCTCTTCACAGGTTTCGCATATAAATTCAGATAAGATAAATATGCCATCAGGTTTCTCATCGTTACATATAATGCAAATTGGCATTTGTTGATCTTCCATATGAGTATTCACCTCTATTCTTATAGTAAATATTAGTATGCCCTTTTAGAAATCTTCTAAACTTACATTTACTACGTCTAAAACCGATATAACTTAATAGTAACCTCTGTAACAGAGAATTCGACATTATGGGAGAATAGAAATGAACGGTAATGATAATACATTGGCAAGCGATTCAACCATATACAACTATAAGCTCGTTAAACGAATACACCACAGTTACTTATATGTCCTGTTTTTTGTCTTACTATTTATGCTTGCACTTGTTATAAATCTTTTGGAGAATCGGGCATTATTCTATATGCTATGCTATCCTTGCATTCTGGTGCTTCATTTCCTAATAACCAAGCTATATCTTCAAACAGTTAGATACGGGCATCGAAATCAGTGGAAATTCCATTACCATCTCTTATGGATTGGACTTGTACCAATTAACCATACTTCATTACAGCTTGTACAGAAGGTTCAGAACCATGTTTTTATTGGAGGAATACTAGTAATAGCAGTTTTATATCCATGGACCAGCACAGAAAATTTATTTAATTTATTGTTTACTCATCTATTGTTAATGATCCCGCGCTTATGGGTGCTCTATTCACTACGTAAATATCAACAGAATGGACTTATCAAAATCAATAATCAAGATACATCCTGCTACTTGCCTTAATTGAAAAAGTTCTTCATACTATCTTAGATTGAAAAACAAACTCTTCATTTCAAGATCTTCAAATCAAGATCTTCATTTCAAGATATAGATACCGTTAAGCTAAAGTTCATTCATATCGTTCAATCATCACAATTAGTAGCCAATTAGAAGTCCCAATATCATTAATTGTGATGATGAACAACCAGGCTCCAAATAACACTCATTAATAGAATAAAGACAAAGCACAAAACCTAATGCAGAATACAAAACAACATGCAAAACGAAATGCAAAATGAAATGCAAAATGGCTGATCCATAAGTAGATTGTTCTACTCATGGATCAGCCATCTATTTTGTTACTTGAAAACTAGATGCGAATTGAAAGATGTAAGAATGCTTTCGAAGCAGTTTATCCTCTCGCACTTTTCTTACGAAAAGTACTGCCAGATAAACTTGTAGGTTAAGCCCTCGACCTATTAGTACTTGTCAGCTACACACATTGCTGCGCTTCCACCTCAAGCCTATCAACCTCGTCGTCTACAAGGGGTCTTACTAATTGGGAAATCTCATCTTGAGGGGGGCTTCGCGCTTAGATGCT
>NZ_JBFULK010000022.1:0-72171 GCF_056400365.1 Paenibacillus sp. P5_B5 | reverse complement strand
ACCGGATTCATGGCAGTTTGAAAGATTGGCCACCGAAGGAGTACCTTCGTTTAGTGCAGCAAGGAGTCCTAAAACCGCGAGATATTGCGCTATAATACGATTGCTTCAGTATGAGTGTGGACAGTGTCCAGATTTAGGGGGCTGAACCGCAAGTTCCGTTATAGTGCCCAAAAGTTCCGCAACAAAGTGAAAACAGCCCACTAGGGGCTGTTAAGATGTACGAAGCGATCCCAGCATGCTATTACAAAGTTGATACATAGAAATCGATCAACGTGCAGAATAAAATCACCATGCTGATGACTTGGTTTAATTTATAGGAAGCAATTTTCATTAATTTACGATTGCTTGGTTTAATGATCCGGTGTTCAGCAAGTAGAAGCACAATGGCTATTCCAATACCTGAATAATAGATCCATCCTAGACTTTGCAACCACCCGAGTGCAAGCAGGAGCAGTACCATGATTAGATGAAAGCTTCTAGCGATGTAAAGGCTGTCTTCAAGCCCAAAGACGCTAGGAACCGACCATAAGCCGTTCTTGCGATCAAATTCAATGTCTTGTGTGGCATAGATGATATCAAATCCTGCGATCCAAAGCATGACAATTGTACCAATTACGAATGGAATGATAGCAAACTCTCCAGTAACTGCAAACCAAGCGCCAACAGGAGCAGATGCAATTACAAATCCTAAATATAAGTGGCTTAGCCAGGTGAATCGTTTGGTGTAGGAGTAGGAAGAGATTAAAAGGATTGCAACCGGTGATAAGATGAGACAGAGTGTATTGAGCATTCCCGCCGCGAAAATGAATATTGCATAATTGATTGCAATGAATAGAACGACCTCTTTATTGCCTAAAAGTCTTTGTGGCAAATGGCGATGAACTGTTCTTGGATTCAATTCGTCAAATGTGCGATCAGCGATCCGATTGAAAGCATTAGCACCGTTTCTAGCGGCAACAAGCGCAATTAATGACCAGATCAAAACATTAGATGAGGGCAAACCATTAGCCGCCCACACCATGGATATTATTGCAAAAGGTAACGAAAACAAAGTATGCGAGAACATAACGAGTTCGCTGAATAGTTTGGTCTTGTGCCAAACTTTGCGAGGTAAAGCAGTCATGGTGAGTCTACCTCACTCGTCCTGACATTGGTAAGCACACGATCTAGTGCAGCTAGCATGTCGTTAATATTAGCTTCGGTTATGACAAGGGGTGGCTGGAACGCTAAAGTATTGCGGTCTAAGCCATTCTTACCAATCAAGAAGCCGAGGTCTTTCATTTGTTCGAGGATACGGTCTACGATCACTCCACCTCGTTCAGGCGATCCTGAGAGAATTTCCATACCGAGCATCAGACCATAACCTCGTACGTCTGATACGAGGTTACTATGCCGCTGCTGCAGTTCCAGCAGCCCAGCCTTAAGTGTGCCGCCAAGCTTCTCGGCACGTGAAACAAGCTGCTCGCGCTCGATGTAATCGAGTACCGCGAGCGCGGTTACTGCCGACACAGGATTGCCGCCGAATGTCGAAGCCGATGGCTTCGACAATGCAGCTGCGATCGTGTCGGTAGAAGCGAAGGCGGCGATAGGCACACCGCCGCCTAACGCTTTGGCCATCGTGATGATATCTGGCACGATGCCATAGTGCTCACAGCCGAACATGCGTCCTGTCCGGCCAAAGCCTGTTTGGACTTCGTCCATGATGAGAAGTACATGATGTGCGTCCAGTAATGCCTTTACTTCATGGAAGTAGTCTTGTGGTGGCGTAATAATGCCTCCGTTACCTTGAATCGGCTCGACGATCATCGCTGCGATTTGATCCCCTTTTGCCTCAAGTACATCTCTTAATGCCTTAATAGACCGCTGAGCTGCTTCATCAGGCGTTAGCTCTGCATCATGCGGACGAGGGATGAACGAAACTCCAGGATAAAGATAAGCATCTGTTTGCCACATCGGTATGCCTGTTACACTCATCGTCAGATTCGTACGCCCGTGCAGCCCTCCTTCTAATGCAATAAAATCACTCTTCCCCGTATACATCCGAGCGAGTAGCATTGCCCCTTCATTGGCTTCAGAGCCACTGTTACAGAAGAAGGTTCGTTTGAGATCACCAGGAAGCACTGTAGCTAAACGTTCTGCTAAATCGACCATCGGTTGGGTCAAATAGATGGTTGTAGTATGCTGCAATGTTTGAAGCTGACGGACAGTCTCACGTGTGATTGCCTCATTACAATGACCGCATGCGACAACTGATACACCAGCGAAAAAGTCAATATATCGTTTACCCTGCTCATCGAATAATTCCTGCATAGACCCGCGCACTAGTTGGGGCGGGTTCTGATAAAAATGATGGGTACAGGGAAAAAAGTACGCTTTTCGTTTTTCAATAATTTTGTCAGGACCAATATAAGAAGAACAATGATGAGATTGTTGTGTCATAGGTTTCTCCTTTCGTCAGCCACTTAATTAAATTGCAACGTACCTAATGTATAACCTGCAGTCACAGATGGTAGTGCTTCAAAAATTTGCTCACATTGATTAAGCGAACTTAGTGCTTGTTTGTAGGCTCTAATAATAGTTCTGAGCTGTTCTGTTTTGTAAGCACAGCCCTCAATTTGTACGACTGCTACGCCTGCGGCATGCAATTCACGCAAGAATGGAAGATAACATAGTTCTTTAGATAAGGCTAGATGATTGCGGCCGTGATGATCGCGGTAAACAGGATTCTCTCCTTTGTCAGTCATTAAGACTAGGTACTGATTATCGACATACTTGTTGTCTTCTTCACCTATCGGTTCAAATACTTCCGCATTTTCGTATAGATTATGATCGAGGTACATGATGATTGGAGAACCATGAACGATAACCTCTTTAGGTACCGTATCCTGTTGCATAAAATTATTGAATTCATTAAGTGGTAGTTCAAGTGATGCTGTTATCCGCTCTAATCCAAACTGTTCATAGAACTGAGCAGCCTTGTGATTATAAATATTGAGTGATAAATCACCAATCATCGGGTAGCCGAATTTACGGAATTTATAGAGAGCGCCTAAATTGGTTACAAGCAAACCATCTATATCAAATCGTTGTAATGATAAAAGCTGCTCATATTGTTCAAAATGCAGTTCAGTCATCATGCGCGGCATACCTAGATAAACTTTGGTATTTCCTTTAATTGCAGTCAGTTCAAGAATATCTTGCTTGGAGAATGGCTTGTCTGGAAGGAAGACATCACCACTTAAGTACAGATGATCTACACCCTCTTCAATTGCCATTCTAGCTTGCTCCACATTGTTTACTCGAACGGATAACTCAGTTAAGGACATGCGAGTTTGATTTTGACTTTGATCTTGTATTTGTTTAGCTTCTATTGTTTCTTTTAAGGTTGTCTTGATTTGCTCGATACGGGACGCTGATAATTGTCGTTCATCTGTCGGTGTACTAAATACTTTACCTGTGCTGTAGAACTTGCCTGTGCCTTCATAACGGCGATTAATATTACTTAAACCAGGCTTGCCAAAAGCATATGCCGTGGAAAAATCTCGTTTGCGATTATCATACAGTAGATTGCTGTCCTGTGTTCGATTAAATCCGATGGGATCATCAATATACCGATCGATGGCGTCGCCGTAACTATTCACAAGCATGATTACGAATTCTTTGTCACGCATGCGACCTTCGATTTTGAAGGAGCTAACACCATGCTTAATTAATTCAGGAATATGCTCGTACATGAACATATCCTTAGCGGCAAGAGGGTACTCGGTTGGGAATATATAACCGTCTTTCTTGACACGATAATCCCATCGGCACGGTTTCATACACTTACCACGATTGCCACTTAAACCAAACGTAGTCGAGCTAATTAAGCAGTTAGCACCATGAACTGTACACATATCTCCATGCATGAAGTATTCAATCTCCATACCTGTTTGTGCTACAAGCAGTTCAACAGTCTTCAAATCCATTTCGCGTGAAGCAACAACACGTCTAACACCAAGCTCTTGGACAGCACGAACCATTTCGATATTATGAACATTCATCATTACAGACGAGTGAATCCGAATGTCTAGCTTCAAATCATTGATCAACTTTAGGATCGCCATATCTTGTACAATGAGGGCGTCTGGCTGAACACGGTCTAGAAAATATAAATATTGCTCAGCATCCTTTAAGTCCGTTTCATTAAGTAAGTTATTGACGGTAATGTATACCTTTTTGCCAAGTGAGTGTGCGATTGTAATAGCTTGCTCGATTTCCTCGTAGGAGAAATTATATCCTTTGCGCAACATACGCATATTTAGACTAGGGCCACCCATGTAGACAGCATCGCAGTTAGCCTGAATTACAGACTCAAATATTTCGAATGTACCAACTGGGGCAAGCAATTCAATTTCTTTACCATTAAAATAACGTGCCATAGTGTCATCTCCTCTGTGTATTTCCGTAACTCTAACATTATAACAAAAATCAAATCGACCTTGTGGCAAATTTCACATACAATATTACAGAAATGTGATATGAGAGGCTATCACATGTAAAATCATGAAGATGTTTTATAATATGACTTTTGTTTTACTTTGTAAGGTTACAGTCTTATTTATTCAGCTTCAAGTGAAATGAAGAATGATAATAAGTAACATAAATGCCAATAAAAGCATAGTGTCGAGAGTCTGCCATACTAATGTGTAGTATTTGGTACGTGCCGCACCAAGCTGGTAACCGCGAGACTCCATGGAATTAACTAAATCATCAGCACGCCGAAATGCACTGATGGTTACAGGTAGAAGTAGGGAAATAAGCATTTTACCTTTGGCGCTCCAGGGTAAGTCCTTGAAATCTGCTCCGCGTGATGCTTGTGCTTTAAAGATTTTCTGTGTTTCCTCAAAAATTGTCGGTATAAATCGGATAGCAATTTGCAGCATCAAGGTGATTCGTTGCGGAGAGATGCGAAAAAGCTTCAAAGGTAGCAAAACATCTTCTAAGCCTTGAGTTAGCTTATTAGGAGTAGTCGTAAATGTTAATATCGCAGTGAATGAAATCATCATTGCCATTCGCCATGCGGCAAATAAGCCTTTGGCAAAGCCAATTTCAGTCACATTAATCCAGCCCCACGAGAAGACAGGGGTACCACTTTGGGTAAAAAGTAAGTTGAAAATAAAAATATATAGTATTAAAAAACGCAGCGGTCGAATCGCTCGCGCATATAAAGATAATGGTATATGGGTACTGATCATAATACCGACGGAGAATAAGGTAATTAGGATCGCATCCATGAAAGAATCTGCTGTAATGATCATAATGATGTAAAGGATCATGGCAATCGTTTTGGAACGAGGATCAAGCCCGTGTATCCAAGAGTTTGTGCTGATATAACGGCCTAAGATGAATTTCCCTTGCATACCTTCAATCCTTTCCCTGCGTTTATGATGTAGGACTCGATCTGTTCAGCAAGCTCTTTAGGTGTAAATAAGGCTTTATTCTCCGATAGAGGAGTTTGAAACTGATGCTCGAAGGCTTGTAAGAATCGTGTGGATTTCGGAATAACAAGTCCGAGTGAGGTCATTAACGAATATGCTTGCTGTGCCCAAGCTTCAGGTGTACCATCAAATGCAATCTTGCCTTCATGCATTACAATAAGCTGATCAGCATAGCTTAACATTTCTTCTAAACGATGAGTGACGATAATAATCGTCTTGCCAGCCTGTTTACAAAGCTTATACAGTAAAGCCATGAGCTCGTCTCGACTCTGTGGGTCAAGCGTTGCCGTAGGTTCATCAAGCACTAAGATATCTGGATTCATTGCAAGTATGGAAGCAATCGCAACTTTACGCATTTGTCCACCACTTAACTCAAATGGACTTCGCTGTAACAGTGAATCATCAAGACCTACGTCTGCTAAAGCTTGTTTGGCTAATTGTATTGCTTCTTCATCTGTACTGCCGAAGTTTTTGGGTCCGAAACATAAATCCTTCTCAACCGTTTCCTCAAATAGCTGTTGTTCTGGAAATTGAAATACAAGACCTACACGTTTGCGTAAGTTCCGAAGTCCTTTGCCGGTATCTCCCGCATTGATTATATAATCCAATACTTGAATAGCGCCCTCAGTCGGTTGGATAATTCCATTGCAATGTTGTAATAGAGTCGATTTACCAGAACCTGTTGCGCCGAGTATACCTACAAATAATCCTTGCTCTATGTGTAAGTCAATCGCATTAAGTATCTTCGGACTGGAATTATGCTTTGGGTTATATTGATACGTTACGTTCTGGAAATGTATTGCCATAAGTTATTCACCAAGTCTCGTTCATTAAGATGGATGTCGATATTGATTTGACGCTTGCGTAGTTCCTGACATAATTGCAGATAGAACGGTGGCTTTAATCGACATGCCTCGATAATCTCTTCCTGTTGTAATACATCAATAGGCTTACCATTAGCTAATATAACACCTTCTTTAATCGCAATCACGCGATCAGAGGCAATGATTTCATCCATGTCATGTGTAATTGAGAGTATGGTATAGTCACCACTAGTATGCATCACTTGCATTTGCTCAATCATCGCTTGCTTAGCACCTTCGTCGAGCATAGAGGTTGCCTCGTCAAAAATAATAATCTTTGGCTCCATAGCAAGCACAGCAGTAATTGCCGCTCGCTGCTTTTGACCACCTGACAGCTCACTTGGATGCCTATGTAAGAGATCCTTAATGTTTAGCTTATCTGCATAATGATGTATTCGATGATCCATTTCAGCACTGCTTAGGCAGTTGTTTTCGAGCCCGAAAACAATATCTTCCAGAACCGTACTACCGATAAACTGATTATCTGGATTTTGAAAAACAAACCCAATTTGCTTGCGAATCTCATTAAGCGTATTGGCTGAGAGTTTGATTCCATTAACAAAGATAATCCCTTTGCTGGGGCTAAGCAGACCATTTAGTAGTTTGACAAGAGTTGATTTGCCACTGCCATTAGGCCCAGCTATTGATACCCATTCACCGGCTTGAACTTGAAGGTTGATATCCCTTAAAGTGTCTACTCCCGTATTAGATCCTTGTGAATATGAAAAAGAGACGTCTTGCATTTGAACAATTGGTTGCTTCATGCTGTGATCTCATCCTTATGTTTCTTCTAGTAGGTTGTTACAAACGACTTTCATAGGCTCCAAATAGGGGAAGCTTATCAAGTGAAGCTACAAGATTTTTGGTTGCAAAGCCAATAAATACCCCTGTACCGATCCCTGTAATCATTAAAACAGGCAAATAGGAGAAAATCATACTGCTTTTAATGACCAAATAAGCAGCGGTTAGTTGCCCGAGATTGTGAGCAATTCCCCCGCAAACACTAATTCCAATGGGACTAAATTGCTTGCGCCCTACTTTGAGCAGGCTATACATAATAATGAAACTGAATAATGATCCAAAAAAGCTGAATAAAAAACTAGAGAAAGTTCCAAAAATAATGGCGGTCAAGATCGTTTTGAGTACGATCAGTGTCAGTGTATCTTTGGCACTAAAAAAATATAAGCAGGTCAATACCATGATATTGGCAAGACCAAGCTTCGCTCCAGGTATAGTGAAGAAGGGAATCATAGATTCCATTAAGCTTAAGACGACCGCAACTGCAGCAAATATGGATAAGATGACTGTCTTCTTTAATGCCTCAGAGGATGAATCAATTCGTAGTGGCATCTAATCCGTCATCTCCTTGTGCATTGTCGCTAACAATTTCTACTAGCAAGCGATTTGGTAAGCAGACAATTGTATCTCTTGGTTTGTTTACAAAACCGAATGTGAAGCACACATCATCTGGGCAATCAGCTTCTTTCATTTGAATGCCACTATTATGCACACTTAATACGTTATGTCCAAACTGTGTATCTATCGGGATATCTTGCGTTTGTTCTGTTAGTTCGACAGTCTTCATAAGTGTTCCATCGACTGAAATTTTAGCATAAGTTTTTCCTGAGCTTACTGAATCATCTTTCTCCCCAATGAATTTGGGAATAATAAAGACAAGTGCAGCTACAAGAACGACAGCAATTAGAATGATATCTCCACGTTTCATAACGGTAAGCTCCTTAAATGTTTTTACTTGATGTGATTTGTACGATTGCTCTTAGAACCTTGTTATTATACACTTACCCATGTTAAATTTTCAATGAAGTATGTACTACTATAGGAAAAGTGAGGGACATCATGAAAAACAATAAGAGATCTTATTATGGTTTGTATTTTGGTCTATTGCTATTTGTCTTAATTATTAGTGGTTGTGGCAGTGCTTCAACGAAAGAGGAGCCATCCTTAAATAAGGAGCCTAAATCGGAGTCTTATTTTGTTTTTGATACGATTGTTACCGTTCGCGTTTATGATGACAAAGTGACCGATAAACATTTTGCAGAAATCAAAAGCTTAATGGATGATATTCAAAATAGCCTTAGCCGTACGATTGAGACAAGTGAGATTTCTAAAATTAATTCAGCCGCTGGCAAAAACGCTGTAAAGGTATCCGATAAGACATTTAATGTAGTCAAAAAAGCGTTACTTTATTCTGAGTTGTCCAAAGGGCGGTTTGATCTTACGATCGGGCCAGTCGTTTCTCTGTGGGGAATTGGTAAAGAGGGAGCTAAAGTTCCTGATCAAACGGAGCTAGCGTCTGCTTTATCGAAGGTAGATTATCAAGATGTATTGCTAAATGAGCAGACAAGTGAAATTAAATTAGCTAAGGAAGGCATGGCGATTGATCTCGGCGCTATTGGTAAAGGTTACGCAGCGGATGAAATTGCAACCTATTTACTTAATAATGGCTTCGGTAGTGCGATTATCGATTTAGGCGGGAATGTTTTTGCTGTAGGTGTAAAGCCTGATGGGTCACTCTGGAATATAGGGATTCAGGATCCGAGTGAGGAACGTGGTAATCAAATTGGTCGTATGAAACTGAATAACAAAACAATCGTAACTTCTGGGATATATGAACGTTTCTTTGTCGAGAATGGTGTACATTATCATCATCTTCTGAGTCCTCAAACTGGTTATCCCGTTCAGAATAATTTAAGCAGTGTAACGATTGTAACCGATCATTCCATTGATGCGGACGCATTATCAACAACGGTATTCGTGCTTGGTCTTGAAGAGGGTCGGAAATTTGTAGAAGAGATGGAGAATGTTGAAGCGATCTTTGTAACAACGGACAAAAAGGTTTATTTGACAAAGGGATTGGAAGGGAATTTTCAAATGACGAATGATATGTATCAACTTTGTGAATTTTCGAACAAATAGATTTTTTCTTTGGTGATAACCACTTTAAATTTTGATTTTTCTAATATATAATGAAGACATCAAAGGATAAGGGGTGTTATCAATGGAACTTCAAGCACGGAATAAAGAAATCATAATTCCAGACAATCCTGTTTCAAGATTTTTATTTAGCAGCACCCGTTCCGCTTGGATTTGGCTCATCATCCGTTTATACGTTGGATATTCATGGGTTACAGCAGGTTGGGGGAAAATTAACAATGAAGCTTGGGTTGGCGACAAGGCGGGCGCAGCCATCCAAGGATTTGTAAAAGGAGCGCTCGCAAAAGCAGAAGGTGGTAAAGATGTAACTGGTTGGTACGCATGGTTTTTGGAAAATGCTGTTTTACCAAATGCCAAAGTATTTTCCTACATGGTTGCATTCGGCGAAGTATTAGTTGGTCTAGGTCTTATCTTCGGATTATTGACAGGAATTGCAGCTTTCTTTGGTGGATTCATGAACGTGATGTTCTTGTTCGCAGGAACAGTTAGCTCGAACCCATTGCTATTCGTTCTCGCCACTTGGCTTGTAATGGCATGGAAGGTCGCAGGCTGGTATGGTTTAGACCGCTATGCACTGCCATTACTTGGAACACCGTGGGATAGTGATCTAAAGAATAAATTAAAGTCTAAGAAAGCATAAGCAACAACTAATAAGATAAGAAACGTCCTGTCTTAAAGCTTAAGACGGGGCGTTTCTTTTTGGAAACTAAAATAATGATCGCAACGCATACCTATTATAAGCTAGAAAGAAGAGTGTTCGCTGATGGGATTGTCCAAGGGCCTACGCAAGTTGCTTGCAATGAACTTGGTTTCTAGTATTGTTTTCATTTATGTCGCCATTTTTATTAATCTGTACATCTGGGAACGCGGGCAGAATATTTTTGATGTTTCTTGGTATAATCTGGTTCTGTTAATTGCTTGGGGGCTTGCTTACTCGTTATCTACACGTATGCTGTCTCGCTCATCAATTAAACTGCTTATGGCAATGTCGGCGAGCTTTGGTGGTATTGCATTCTTACTATTATCGCTATTACATCTAGATAATAGATTACTGTGGATTACGCTTATTGGTATCCCGGTAGGTATGATGCAGGGAATTTTCTCTACTGCACACAATTTAAGTATTACTGTTCTAGGTAAGGATAAAGAAATCGCACATTATATTGCGATTACGAATATTAGTGGTCAGATTCTTAATATGTCAATTCCTCTAATCACTTCACAGATCATTCGATTATTTGATTATGCAGGCTCATTTGTTTTAATGCTCATTTTCCTAGCGATGATGTTAATACTATCTTTGAGGCTCCCTTCCATTTCATTAAAGGATCACATCCAATCTAGTCGTTTAGCGAATGTACAGCTACGGTATTCGAATGTATTCAATTTTCCGCAGGCTAAATGGTTTATAATTTCCGCTCTTGCAACTGGTGTTATTCTACAATTTCAGACTTTATTTGCACTCTTATTTACATTCAGTGTTACGAGTGATAAAACAATGATTGCTTTATTAAACACTTGTTACACGGCATTTGCTTTACTAGCTATGCTAGCCTATCGAAGGTATCAATTGAAAGAACGCTCGTGGCTTATTATTTCGGTTATTTTCTTAGCCTTTGGGTTAATGCTAATGTTAATTCCTGTACCCTACATGCGTATTACCTCTAATGTTATTACTACAATAGGTATGTTTTATTTCCTGACAATTGTGACTTCTCAGCAGTTAAAAATGACTACAGGTATTGGACTGGATATAGTTAAGCGTTCCTATATGCTCGTTTGGCGAGAATGGATGTATGTGATATCCAGATCCTGTATGCTACTGTTTATGCTCGGAATAGACAGCTTCACTGATTCCTTATTTATCGGAATGGCGGTATTTGTAGTGATTTGTCTACTGGGAATATCCTTTATTCAAGGAAAAATGATCGCAAAGACGCAGGAACGAGATGTTCAAAATAAGGTGAATATTTGACGGATTTTTAGATGATGTAAATAAACCTGACATTAATCTCGAAAATACGATGAATTTTGTTGTAAAGTTATGTATAATATGAGAAAAGTGATTTTTACCGCTTATTTTTAGGAGGAGAGAGAACAATGACAACAATGATTACAGTAGGTATTATCGGTTATGGCAATCTAGGTAAAGGTGTAGAGATGGCGATTAAACAAAATCCAGATCTTAAACTAGAAGCCATTTTCACACGCAGATCACCAGAAAATGTGACTTCAGGCACCAAAATGGTACATATTTCTGAGGTTGAGAAGTATAAAGGAATTATTGATGTCATGATTCTATGTGGTGGTTCAGCAACTGATTTACCTGAACAAGGACCACAATTCTCGTCTATGTTCAATATAGTAGATAGCTTTGATACGCATGCTAAAATTCCTGACTATTTTGCTCAAGTAGATGCAGTAGCACGTAAAGCGGGTACAGTTAGTGTAATTTCAACTGGTTGGGATCCAGGCTTGTTCTCTCTAAATCGTATGTTAGCAGAAGCAGTGCTTCCTGAAGGTAAAGAGTACACTTTCTGGGGTAAAGGAGTTAGCCAAGGGCACTCTGATGCAATCCGTCGTATTAATGGTGTTAAGGGCGGCGTTCAATATACGATCCCGAGCCAAGATGCAGTTGACAGTGTTAGAGCAGGTAAAGATCCGGTCCTTTCCACAAGAGACAAGCATGTTCGTCAATGCTTTGTAGTAGCTGAAGAAGGTGCAGATCTTAAACAAATCGAACATGAAATCGTATCGATGCCGAACTATTTTGCAGATTATGATACAGAAGTGAACTTCATTACTGAAGAAGAACTGAAGACTAATCACTCTGCAATGCCGCATGGTGGTCTTGTATTCCGCAGTGGTGTTACTGGTGAGGGTACGAAGCAAATTATCGAGTTTGGTTTAACTCTTGGAAGCAATCCAGAATTTACTTCAAGCGTGCTAGTTGCTTATGCAAGAGCTGCTTACAAGCTGTCCAAGGAAGGTCAAGTTGGTGCTAAAACTGTATTTGATATTCCATTTGGTCTATTGTCACCGAAATCTCCTGAGCAATTGCGCAAAGAATTGCTGTAGATTATAAGATGCAAGAAACCCTCTGCCATGTGGCAGAGGGTTTGTCATACATAAAGAACTTATTTGAAAAACGCGCGGTTCTTCTCTATGTATTCTTTTTCATTGTCAGGCACGTCGTCTTCGTAGTAAATTGCTTCTACAGGGCAGACGGTTACGCAAGCGCCGCATTCGATACAAGTATCTGGATCAATATAGAACTGTTCAGGACCTTCTTGGATACAATCAACGGGACAAGCAGTAACACATTCCCCTGCCTTCTCAGCAATGCAAGGAGACACAATTACATAAGCCATAGTAAACAACCCTCCTCCTAGAAATAAATTCATTCCTATTCTAACTCGTATCGCTGCAATTGTATATAAATTTAGTGAAATTAACAGTAAATTAATAATCTTGCAATTAATTTTACTTGTATTTCAGCTCATTGCATAATTAGTACTATTTATGAGCGAGATAGAGTATTTACTTCTTGCTATAATAGCACCGTATGTGTTTATATAGGATAGAACAATTATTGGAATAAAAGGGCTTTTATATTCAGAGAAATATAATTTTGTCATATCATGAGATAATTAACTGAAATCGTTGATATATAGTAGCTGAAATTGTATACTAATTTTAGGCTTAATCTACTTATCGAGGCATTCTTCCCAGTCGCTATAGCCAGGGAAGAATGCCTTTTTCTATGTTTAACTACACATTAGGGAGTTGGTTTGAGGTGAACAAACGGATGTCATTGGAACAAATCATGCGTGGTAAGATCAATCAGTTTTTTATCCAGTCTAATCTTCGAGGATTGGCGACATCCTTTTTGGAATATAAGTTGTCAGAATCTACAGTTTTTAGTGATTTGACAAGAACTCATTATCACATGCTAGGTGGAAGCTCTATAGAGATCGAGAAGGCGAGCGCTGCTGTTGAATTTATGGTACTAGCACTCGATATCTATGATGATCTACAAGATAAGGATAATGAGCAGGTGCCGTGGTCACAAGTGGACCCAGCTATGGCATTAAATGTAGCGATTGGTTTACAAGCATTAAGTATTGCTACGTTAGATGATTGTGGCTTCTCGAACTCATCTCGAACAAGAGCTATTCGCTACTTAAATCAGGCAATTCTACGAGCAGTGAATGGACAGCATACTGACTTGTTGAATTATGTTAATGAAGAAGAAGATTGTTTACATATGATTAGGAATAAATCTGGCTCACTTGTGGCTGCAGCGTGCTTAATTGGAGCGACTTTAGTTACGGATGAGCATCATGAATTGATTGCTCAGTATGGGCAAAGTATAGGTACAATAGGCCAAATTCGTAATGACATTAAAGGAATTTCTCGTTGGGATTTGCGTAATGATTTATTGAACCGTAAGCGTACCTTGCCAATTCTATATTTTTTGGATCATGATCATCCATTCTTACATATTGTTCGCGATTATTATAATGGACAAGCATCGCTAAGCGATATTATCGCAATAAAGAATCAAATTATTGATCTCATTCCACTTTCGGGAAGTCAGCAATATGCAGAAGTCATATTACGAACTCTTCAATACGAGGTGAGGGAGCTTATCGAGAATTTACCTGTTGCTCCAGAGTGGAAGCAGAAAATAGTTGAATTCATTGAATAGTGGACGAGCGATGATTGAAATTTTACTTGTAGATGATCATCTATCGGTCGGTGAAGGTACCAAGAACTTAATAGAAAAAGAAGCGGACATGAAAGTAACAGTTGTTTTTTCTGGAGAAGAAGCGCTTAGGGTGCTTACAGTACGACAGTTTGATATCATGCTCTTTGATTTAAATATGCCAACGATCAATGGTCTTGAGCTTACACGCAAAGTGAAGGTCATTAATTCAGATGCGATTGTATTAATTTATACGGGATATGATATTACACCAAATTTTAATATCTTGGTGGAAGCTGGTGTGTCTGGTTTTCTGTCCAAAGCATCTACGCGAGAGCAGCTCATTATGGGGATTCGCTCAGGACTGAGAGGGGATGCCATTATTCCTTCGTTACTGCTTAGACAACTTAGGAGAACGGAAATTTTTGCGACCACGACTGACAAAGATCAAGTAGAAGGTGTTACAATATCAGAGAAAGAACAAAATGTTTTACGAGAAGCGGCTAATGGACTTAATAATCGGCAAATTGCCGACATGTTCTTTATGAGTCAGCGTACAGTGGAATATAACCTATCTCGCATATTTGAGAAACTGCGAGTTCGCTCCAGAGCGGAAGCGATTAGGGAAGGTAAACGACTAGGCCTTATTGACAATGAAGAAATCCGGAACTAATCGAGGAAACAAGGGGGGGATAATTCAATGCGGTTTAAAGATGTATTTGCTATAATTGGACCTTCTATGGTTGGACCTTCTAGTTCGCATACAGCTGGTGCTGCTAGACTTGGCCGCGCAGCTAGACAGCTACTTGGGCTTCAACCTGAAAGAGCAGAAATTACTTTCTATGGCTCCTTCGCTGATACCTATAAAGGACATTGTACGGATTTAGCGATTGTAGGAGGCATTCTTGATTATGATACAGATGATAATCGTCTAGTTACATCGATTGAAGATGCTGAGAATCTAGGTATAGACATACATTTTAAAATAGGCTATGGGAATTACGGTCATCCTAATACAGCAAATATTTTATTGAATCATGGCAATGAGCAATTAACGGTTAAAGGCGCTTCTATCGGTGGGGGAAATATTGAGGTAAGCAAGGTAAATGGGTTTGATGTCAGATTTACGGGTAACTACCCGACAATCGTGATTACACATCTGGATCGGCCTGGCATGCTTGCTGAGATTACAGGACTCCTGCAGCGAGAAGGTGTAAATATCGGTCATTTATCCTTGGATCGTAAAGGACGTAGTGGTGAGGCGTTAACGGTAATAGAGATAGATAACCCTATCACACAGAAGCTTCTCACAGAACTACAGAACATGCAGCAGGTGAAGGAAGTCAGAACTGTAGAATTGATGAAAAGAGGTTAGTTATGAAATTTCGTACTTTGGATGAATTGCTTAATCTATGTGAGCAGTCAGGACAGACTATTTCAGATGTTATGATTGAGAATCAAGCAGATGAATCAGGTAATACACCAGATAGTGAATTTATACGTATGGCTGAGTACTATAGCGTTATGAAAGAAGCAGTTCGCAAAGGATTGACCGAGAACACCACTTCACGTAGTGGTTTGACTGGACTTGATGCTCAGCGTGTCCAAGAGCTTAATACACAAGGTGAACCTTGCCTTGGAGGTGAAGCGGGGCGTGCGATGGCATATGCACTTGCTGTATCGGAAGTGAATGCGTCGATGGGACGCATTATAGCGACACCAACTGCCGGGTCTTGCGGGATAATCCCTGGCGTGTTTGTAAGCTCCCAGGAACGATTTGGCTGGGAGGATGAACATCTCGTACGGGGCTTATTTTGCGCAGGAGCTATTGGCTATGTAATAGCCAATAATTCATTCGTCTCAGGCGCAGAGGGTGGTTGCCAAGCTGAAGTTGGTTCAGCTATTGGCATGGCAGCAGGTGCCATGGTAGAGCTGCGTGGAGGCACACCTAGGCAAGCAATTCATGCGGTTGGTTTGGCACTTAAGAATACACTCGGTCTTATTTGTGACCCTGTCGGGGGGCTTGTAGAGATACCGTGTATCGTTCGGAATGGGTTTGGTGCAGTAACAGCACTAGCAGCTGCTGATATGGCACTAGCAGGCGTTAGGAGCGTAATTCCATCAGATGAAGTCATTCAAGTTATGTATGAGGTTGGGGTAAGCATGCCCGAGAAGCATCGAGAGACAGCTAAGGGTGGACTTGCTCAGACACCAACAGGCAAACGAATCATTGATGAATTAAGGCGCAAGGAAAAGTAATAGACTTCATACAATAAACAGCTTAAGTATCAATCGATGCTTAAGCTGTTGTGGTTCAGAAATCCTTTTGATAAATTATTTATCACTCTGATCTACATGCAGAGTAGGTGCAGTGTTCTGCTCATTACGGTGATCGATCTCACCCTCATTTAAAGAAAAGCCTTTAAGCTCCCAAGTCGTCTTACCTAATATAACATCAGACGGAAATTCGTCTCCTCGTTTAAGTGAAGTCTCTTGTCCAGATTCGTTGGCATAGACCCCATCTGTTGCTACTTTCTCACCACTCATTGGATCCATAGTTTTATCATTTGACATATTACTTACCTCCTATGAACTTGAATACGGATATATTTCCCGAAAATTATACTATTATAGAGGTAATTACAACCATAGTGTAGAAATATGTACATTGGTGCAATACATTGTCGATGTGAGGGATATCTGTGAGGACTTTATCAAAATTTATGCTTGTCTTACTTTTTATCGGAATATTCTCAATTTATTTTGCCGTTCAAAACTTTCCTATCCTCCATTCTGATCAGCAACCGACCACTTTAAGTGACTGGCAATATCGCTGGGGTGAGTCTCCAGTTAATGAGAATGGAATACCTCTGTGGATTACAGAAACAGATACTGAGAAAACCAATTGGACTTCGATTGAACAGCCCTTTAATCCTGAGGGCAGAGGCGATTATAATGAGCTATGGTTCAAAGTATATATTCCGCAAGGAGCTTGGCGCGACCCTAGCTTAAAGCTGCAGGTTCATCAGAAGTATGAGATTTATACACAAGAGCGACTCATCTATCTGTACGGTGAAATGGATGCAATTAATCGTGATTTATATCCAGGTATTTCTGCACGCCTAATTTCGTTACCAAATGATGCGTTAGGGAATTTTATATACATACATATTTATTCAAATTCTGCAGAGATAGGTGTATCAGGGAAACCGATTATGGGTTCAAAGTCGGATATTTTATTAAATGTCTTTCTAAGAGATGTAGATAAACTGATATTTGGGTCATTTTATATTTTAATTGGTATCATATTTATGTATTCGTTTTTTATTTTTCGGAATCAAAAGTTATTTATTTCTTTTGCAACATTCTCGATTTTCTTTGGTATCTTTAGTATGTGTCGAATGACAAGTATATATTATTTGTATGACCATGTTTTATTATGGATGTATTTAGAGATGTATTCGTTAAATCTTGGGCTTGTTGGGCTGATTATGTTCATTGAACATATGTTTGGTGCAGGTATCTTCAAGTTTGTAAGGCGAATGTGGCAGTTTCATTTAGTCTATGGACTAAGCGCTGGATTATTATTATCGATGGGTATTGTATCGTTTACGACTTGCATGAATATTTATCAAGTGGTTATTCTGATCACGATGGTCATTAATATCTTAACTATTTATTGTGAAATGAAAAAAGGTCAACGAGAGGCTAAGCTTATCATGTACGGAAGCCTTATCATTTGTATCAGAGGGGCTTGGGGGATTACGGAAAGTTTATATGATGTGCAGACAAGTTGGTCTTATCTGTTATCCTACGGTGTAACTGCGTTTATCTTAATGATCTTATTGCAATTAGTTAAACGGATGATGGAGCTCATGTTAGTAGCTCGAAATTCAGAGAAATTATCGATGGTTTCTCAGATGGCTGCAGGTGTTGCTCATGAAATTCGCAATCCAATCTCTGTTATTTCAGGATTTGTGCAACTGATTAAGCAGGATCCTAGTAATATTAAATTCTTGGATTTAATCTCTTCTGAGATTAATCGAATGGATGGGATTGTAAGTGATTTTCTGTTATTCTCCAAACCAACCAAAGAGAGTATGTCCAAATGGAATGTGAACATGATCATGAAAGAATCACTTGAACTTTTCAAGGCGCAAATGAGTGAAAAAAGAATTTCGCTTGAATTTATTACGGATGAAGAATTGCCAATGATTAGGTGTGAAGCTAACCAGCTCAAGCAAGTATTCATTAATATAATCAAAAATGCGATTGAGTCCATGAAGGAAGAGGATAAGCTGATTGTCACGGTTCAAAGAGATGACCGTAATTGGGTAAGAATTCGAATTATCGACCAAGGAATTGGTATTTCACCCAAGGATCTGCTCAATTTAGGACAGCCCTTCTATACGACCAAAGAACAAGGCACTGGACTTGGTTTAATGATCTGTGTGCGGTTTATTGAATATCATGGAGGGACTTTGCAATTCCAAAGCAAAGTGAATGAAGGTACGACAGTTGATATTTTACTTCCTGTACATACACCAGTATTAACAAGTTCAGGTATGACATATTAAGCAAGATGTTAAGAAACGCGCTCATCCACTTACGGGGATGGGCGCGTTCTACTGTTAAGATACTTCTCCATTTTCTAAGTAATAATCTTTAGTTAGAATACGACGAATCAGAATACGGGAGACGCGCAAATGATCGACTTCATCAATCATGAATTCATATCCATTATGCACAATCTTCTGTTGTATTCTCGGAGGAATTTCTACCTGTGAATACATCCAGCCGCCGATCGTATCATAATTGTCGGTATCAATATCCGTGTGTAGTAAGTCATTAATTTGGCTTATTAGCATGAGTCCATCAACTGAATAGCTATCTTCTTCCATAAATTCGATAGTGGGGCGTTCTTCATCAAATTCGTCTTGAATTTCTCCAACAATTTCCTCTAAAATATCTTGTAGAGTTACTAGTCCGCTTGTACCGCCATATTCATCAATTAATAAGGCGAGCTTGGTTTTTTTCTTCTGCATGAGCTGAAGAAGCGAAGAAATTTGCATCGATTCTGGAACACTTAACACCGGACGAATCAGCGAGCGAAGATCTGCATGAAGGCTCTCATTCTGCAAGAAGTCCTTTATATGAATAAATCCGATGATATTATCTTTGTCTGGATCACAAACCGGGTAACGTGTTCGCATTTCTTGCACGGAGATTTGTTTGTTTTCTGCATACGTAAGATGTGCATATAGACAAACCATTTCTGTTCTAGGAATCATAATTTCTCTAGCATTTGTTTCAGTAAATTCAAAAATATTATCGAATAATACAAACTCAGCGTTATTGATCATTCCATTCTTGTGACTATTCTGCATAAGAATCCGAATTTCATCCTCAGTATGAGCAGATTCATATTCTTCATTCGGCTCAATACCTGATTTGCTGAGTAACCACTTCGATGATTGATTAAGAAACCAAATCAGTGGTCGCATGATCTTGTAGAAAATAATCATAGGAACCGCCAGCCACAATGTAACCTGTTCCGCCATCCGAATAGCGTACATTTTAGGGAATTGTTTACCTATAATGATGTGAATAACGGTAAGTAAGGTAAACGCTACTATTAAGGAAAGAGTATGAAGAAGAAAATTTGGTAGATTCCATGTTTCAAACAGGGGTCTTAGCAAGGATGCAACAGCCGGTTCACCTAACCATCCAATAGCAAAGGTTGCTACTGTCATTCCTAGCTGGGTAGCAATCAAATAAGCACTTATATTGTTTACGATATGTTTGGCAAATTTGGCTTGAATATTTCCGCTTTCTGCCATCTCATGGATTCGAGAACCTCGTACCTTGACGATCGCAAATTCAGCAGCGACAAATACGCCATTTAAAGCAACCAAGAACAAAACTAACAATAAACTCATAAATATGGGGATGGGGTCACTTTCCAAGCAACATCCTATCTCTCCGAGGGGAGAATGATAGGTTGCACCTCCTTTGGGTAAATAGTTTAGGGAAAACAAATAATTACATAAATTATGAAGGAAAAAATCAGAACAGTCAAACTTGAGTCAAAGGGTTAAGTCTGCTGTTGATTCATATGTATTCGCAATTAGTTGTCAAATATGCTTATCAAAAGCACATCAATCATGATAAAAAACAATAACCTGTGCTAGACACACAGGTTATTACCATTCTTAATTCGCTTTTAGGTTAGGAGTAGTGGAGTGCTCATGTTTACCGCTTGGTGCACTTACTAGCTTAGGTAGGGTTGGCTCCTCAGTAGTAGTCGAAGGCATGGAGCAACTACCATTTAGGATGCCACCGTCTTCGATAATAATCGTACGAACATAAGCGTTGCCGATTAACTCGCCTGTTCGTGTGATCACGATTTTTCCTTTGGCACTTATATCTCCCTTGACTTTACCTGCAATAATGACATCGCGTGCATGAATACGAGCTTGCGCAATGCCACCTTCTCCAATTGTAACGTCTTCTGCGCAGTCGACTTCTCCTTGGATTTGTCCTTCGATTCGGATTGAAGTTTCTGACATAATTTTGCCTTCACATAGGGTGTTTATGCCAATAATGGAATCGGGTGAACCTCCAGCATAATGACTCTTCTTTCTCACAAGCATACACTTATTTCTCCTTTCTTGAAGAGATTAAGAAGGGGACGGGGCTGATCTTCACATTGTCTTTGATGACCTCATAATGAAGATGTGAACCTGTACTTCTTCCGGTACTACCGACTAGACCAATTTGTTCACCTTTACGCACTAACTGGCCTTTTTTGACGAGTATTTTGCTGAGATGCATGTATTTGGTTTGAATACCACGGGTGTGATTGATTAGTATGTAGTTTCCAAAATCGGTATGAGCACCTGATTCAATCACTTTTCCTTCAGCAGCAGCGTAGACACTGTCACCTGTATCGCCGTCAATATCAAGTCCTGTGTGCATGGAAGCTTTGGATGTGAATGGATCCTTACGGACTCCAAATCCAGAAGAAATAAGGCGGGAATCTGAAGGCCAGATGGTAGGAGTTATCTCACGAATATACTGGGCTTCTACCAATTTCTTCTCAGAATCTGTTAGTGAACCTAGTAATACCTCAATGCTGCCTACAAGATCGTTCAAATCTGTCTTGGTATCACCAAGCAGCTTGATCCAATCCGCGTCTGAAATTGGTTCTTCTAGACCGCCTACGTCGGGTGTGACCTGCGGTGTTGTCCTGTTGTTGGGGTTAATGGAGCTTTGTGTGCTAGAAATCGAAGTTTCGGTCATGATGGATATCACATGCTCTAACTTCTGAATTTCCGCAAGCTTACTTTTGAATTGGTTGGCTTGCTCTGAGAAGTCAATTAATTCATTTTGTAATTTTTGCATCTCAGTGGATTGAATAGCGATCTTCTCACTAAATTGCTCTTCTTGTTGCTCATTTACCTGCTGCAGGGAAAGTGTTGTTTCATTCAAGTTAGATTTCATTACATACAAGGTGAGAAGAAAGCCGATCAGAGTAAGCCCTAACACTGTCGGAATAATTACAAAGGTGCTTTGCGGGAGCTTCATGCGAATAACACGGCGATTGGCGCCGGGAATGATCATTAGGGTGAATTCCTTTTTGCCCCAAATGAACTTCATGCATTCTCCTTTCCCTCCATAAAAACAACCCCTGTTTATAGTTGTATGCCTCTGAAATACGGGACATGACGAAAATTACAAGTTAAGAGTTTAAAAAAGAAGCCTATTATACATTCTCTTACTTTGAAAAGAGCAATTAATGAGGTCTCCTAGTATGCGTTTCCCCTTTTTTTGGATAGTTCTTTCGGAATCGGTTTATTAAGAGCCTTGTTTTCAGGATCGTACAACATTTTAATCGATTAGATCATTTTTCAAATTAGGGCTTGCTATTCAATTTTTTACAAAAATTTCCGATAAGAATAATTATAATATAAAAATTAATATATTTATGGTTATTTATGCAGAAAAAGAAGTATTTAGATAACTTTTAGAAGGGAATGAAAAGAAGTATATTATTTTGGAATGAGTGGTATTAACTCAAAATGTATGCTTTTTTTAAAGAGCTTTATTTATGAATATTCTTAAAGTATTGAGAAGGAGGTGATAAATATGAGGATTATTGTAAATATAAAAGGAGGAAATGGGTTTAAATTATATGAGGTGTTATGTGAAGAGGGTGTTCCTTGTAATAAATTTGTTCCACCACCTAATCGTATTTCATTACATAGTATTTCAAAGTATGACAAGATATTAATGAACGATGGATAACAGATTTTATCAACAAGCACATTAGAATTGTTCTTCCTGTGCTATCAAACAGATCGATGAATAATTAGTCGCCAATATTATTTGATAAATAAAATATTTTAATAAAATTCAGAAAAATATTTGCTATTTAGGAGGTATTTCATACTAATGAAATGGAAAAAGACACTCTCTGTAATGTTTACTATAATATTGAGTTTAAGCTTAGTTCAGTCTAGTATCACTTTTGCAGATCCTACGAAAAATGTTAATTCGATGATGGATGGATCATACAATCCTGTTACTGATGTATCGGGAAACCCATTACCTGAACTTCCAGAAATAGAAAACCCTGTAGTACCACCCATTGGGGAGCCGGAATCAGGAAATCCTATAGTACCTCCCCCTGAGGAACCAGAAGTTGAAGACCCAACGCTGCCACCGACCGATCTGCCACAAGAAGAATTAATTCCGCCATTTGAAGATGCTTCTACTCTGGCTGATAATATTGAACTTATAATGTATCCAGGTGAATCTTATTCATTTACGAATAATGGAAAAGTAACGCAGACCCTCCCTATAAATACATCTTCTACAAAAGGCATCTATTTTGATTCTGCTACATATAAAGCAGATGGGACACTATATACAGCTCATATGGATTATTTGTATGGAATCTCGATTACTGGTGGTTATACGACAATTGTTACAGCATCGGGTACTAGTGAGATGAAGGTGACAATAAAGCCAGATATTTCATATGCACATTCTTCAAACCCAGCTTTAAAACGGGAGACATTATCTTATGGAGACAACTATCGATTTATCAATGAGAGTACGGACTCTCAAACCTTATTAAGTGATGCGGCAAGCAGTAAAAATAAAATTTATGACTATGCCGTTTACAAAGAAGATGGTGAATTGAGTACTTCAGATATGAATTCGGTGGGAAATCCTTCTATTCCTAAAGGAGGAGAAATAATAATCACAGGTATTGGTGCTGCACCTGTTACTGTAGGTTTACCCTACGAAATGTTTTCGGGAAAAATAAGTGCAGAACCAGCTTATTCCCGTGTGACTTTAAATCAGGGCGAAAGCTATGAATTTACCAATATAAGTAGCAAGGCAGATTCCTTAGAAAGTAATGGAACTTCAAAGGATCGATTTGATTATGTGATCTATCTAGCTGATGGGACAGAGAGTTCACGTGGTAGCAATACTAGTTCAAAGCCTTCGATTGCATCTGGGAAAAAATGTGTTATTACACAAGTGACAGCGACTCCTGTTACATATGGTGTTCCTTATCGTACATTTGATGCACGGCATACTGGAGGAGATGCGATAAGTAGGATAACCGTATTGCCAGGTGAATCTATCGTATTTTATAACAATGGATCGCTGACTAATCCGATTAAAAATGATGCTAGTTTATTTAATGGTAAGGTTTTTGATTATGCAATTTATAACATGGATGGAAGTTCCTATTCTAATGATTTTCATGCGACAGTTGATCCAAGCATTCCTTCACACGGATATGGAGTATTTACGGTTTCAGGAGAAATAGCAATTATATTCGATTATACGGATGATTTCTCGGTTGAATATTCAGCGGAGCCTGCTTTTCATAGTGTGACTTTAAATAAAGGGGAAAGTGTCACTTTTATTAATCATAGCGAAGGACAAGAAGAATTGGAAAGTAATGCCTCAACATTAAATAATCTAAGATTCGATTATGTAACTTATTATCCTGATGGCACAGAACGCTACACAGGGAAAGCATCAAGAAACAATCCAACAGTTCCCGCAGGACATAAGTCAGTAATTACAGGAGCTTCAGATGAACCTGTGACGATGGGAGCACTCTATAAATTGTTTGATGTGGAGAATCGTTCAGATGAAGCAATTAGCAAAATAACAGTTTATCCAGGTGAATCCGTTATATTCTATAACAATGGATCACTGTATAATCCAATCAAAAATGATGCTAGTTCTTCTAAAGGTATGATATTTGATTATGCGATTTATAAAATGGATGGAACTTCCTATTCTGATGATTTTCATGCGACAGTTGATCCAAGCATTCCTTCATACGGATATGGAGTATTTACTGTTTCAGGAGAAACACCAATAGTATTCGATTATACAGATGATTTCTCAGTTGAATATTCAGCAGAGCCCGCTTATCATAGTGTGACTTTATATAAAGGGGAAAGTGTCACTTTTATTAATCATAGTGAAGGACAAGAAGAGTTGGAAAGTAATGCTACAACATCAAATAGTCGAAGATTTGATTATGTAACTTACTATCCTGATGGTACAGAGCGCTACACAGGAAAAGCAACATATAACAATCCATCAGTTTCCGCAGGACATAAGTCAGTGATTACAGGAGCTTCAGATGAACCTGTGACGATGGGAGCACTCTATAAATTGTTTGATGTGGAGAATCGTTCAAATGAAGCAATTAGCAAAATAACAGTTTATCCAGGGCAATCTGTTCTTTTTCGGAACAATGGCTCATTGTCTAATCCAATAAAAAATGATGCCTCAAAAGTTGGTGGAATATTTGATTATGTAATGTATAAAACAGATGGAACTGTTTATACTGATGGTTTTAATCAAAGATCGAGCAGTCCATATGTTCCAAGAGGTGGCGAAGCGGTTGTAACAGTTGCTGGTGATCAGCCCATAGTATTTGACTATACAGATGACTTTTCGGTTGAAGAAAGCAATGAACCTGCATATATCCGAGTGATCTTAAATCGTGGTGAAAGTTATTCTTTTGTTAATATTGGAAGTGAACAAGAAGGATTAGATAGTAATGCATCTTCAACTCAACAACGGTTATTTGATGTTGTGGTTTATCGAACTGATGGAATAATTCGCTCCAATCATCAAGCTTGGACTACGCCACCTGTTCTTCAACCTGGTGAAAAAGTAGTCTTTACAACTGCTTCTGAAAATGCAGTTACCTATGGTGCTATATATAGGATTTTCCGTGGAGAAGATGATAGCGGTGGGCATAATTCTGTCGTAATCAGTCCTGAACAAAGCGTTTGGTTTACTAATACAAGTAATCAACCTTTTCAGCTTGAAAAAACGGATGGCTTAGGAAATAATACCGATTTTGCTGTTTATCATGCCGATGGTACATTAGTGGCAAGTGGATTTGATACTTCTTCGGTACCAAGTGTTCCTTCCGGCGGAAAAGCGATTATAACTAATATTTCTAAAAAAAATGTGACTGTACGCTTTACAAAGATAATTCAATCAGAGTTTGTTTCTGAACCTGCCTTTCATCGTCATATTTTAACAAAAGGAATGAGTTATCAATATACCAACATCAGCTCTCAGAGAATACCTCTTAATAGTGATGCTGATTCTAATAATCAAAAATTATTTGATTATGTCATTTATGCGGCTGATGGTACACAGAGGGCTCAAGAGTTTTCTACTTTTGTTGAGCCATCAGTTGGTCCTGGTGAGAGAGTAGTCATAACGGTAGTTTCTGATTACTCAATTAATTTTGGAGCGGTCTATCGATTGTTTGAGGTTACTCCTGTGAAAACCCCGAGCAAAAAACAGATAACTATTAATCAGGGGCAAAGCTATGTCTTTCTTAATGAAAGAGCAGAAAATGCCACAGTTGAAAGTGTGATTTCTCCACATTCCAATGTATTGTTTGATTATGCACTCTACATGATTACAGATCAACCAATGGAAGCTGGAATGGACACTTCTGCAAAGTCAGTTATTTTGCGAACCAATGATTCACTAGTTGTAACTGTTACATCTGCTAATCCCATCACTTTTGAATATGATAGATCAGTTATTGTGCTATTGAGTTCGAAACCAGCTTTAGTCAAGAAAACGCTAGAAACAAATGAGCAGATCGCATTCCGGAATACTACTTATTACCAAAGTTCCGTTATTAGTGATGCAACATCTTCTAAAGGAAGTTTTTACGACTTTAAGATTCTGGATGACAAAAATAATCAACTCAGTAAAGGTGAACATGCCTATGGGGCGCAAATAATTGGTGGTAATTTAAGTATTCAACTCTTTAATACCTCTAAGGAAGTAATTCACTTTGGTGGACCTGAAAGGGCCTTCTCGATTGAAAACATAAAAATACTCTTTACCGATTTAATCGATATGGTAGAACAGCAAGTTTCCAGTCAGAAGGGTCAGATATCCTATTATCGATTTCAACCAAGGTCAACAGGAACCTATCGTTTTGCTATTAAAGAAACGGGAGAGAAGGATACCGAGCCTCAACTAGTTCTTTATCAAGATCAAGAATTAACTACGCAACTGATTACTTCCACAAAGGTAGAGCAGATATATGGAAATGACTATACGACACTCGAGTGGGATTTGGTTGCTAACCGTTATTATTATCTCAAGCTAACTGAGAAGGATACTCAAGCATTTAGCGCAGTGATTAAAGCTGCAAAGATGAATAAGCAAGCCAAGAGCGTATATGAATATGGGGCGGCAAATAGACTTACTAAAATCACTTTATCTACGGGAGATCAGATTCATTTTGAATATGATCAAAACGGAAATTTAGTTCAAAGAATTAAAAATATTTTCCCTTTTCAAAAACAATTAACTACTAAGATTATCGAGGAGTGAATATCGTTGAAAAAGTGGTATATGGTATTACTTTGTTTGGTATGTTTATTTAGTCAGTTTAATGGTATTGCATATGGTGAACAAATAAAAGCAATTTCAGGAGACGAAGGACAAGCTCCTTTCTCAGTCATTACTTTAAAGGGATTAGAAGAGGGATACAACAAAGACGAGGCATGGATAGATCGACAGATTGATTCTGGTTATTCGTTATATCAAATCTATCAAGCTTTAAATGCTGAACAAAATGGTGTGACATCTGCTGAAACGTGGCTAAGCAAAGAGCAGGTAAAAAAACAAGTAATTAATAATTCAGGTGTTGATTTAAAAGTGAATGAGGCAGCTGATCCTATTCATGGACAGAAGGATAAATTAACTAGCATTTATCCAACAACTGATCCTTTAGTGGATGATACTGCATGGAAACGGCTTAACTTGCAGGATACATCTTCTATGTACATGATTACATATGGATCAGATGGGATTTCTTTGGCTTCGGGAGATTTGCAAGTCAGCAGTGTTGACTTGGAATTACCGGGACTTATTCCGTTTAACTTAGCTCGAACTTATGATAGTTCACGTGCAAATGACCAAATTGGGGTGCATATAAATGAAAATGGTACTTATCAGAATGAAACTACAATTCGAAAAGAAGAACTTTCTACATCATTAGGTCGCGGTTGGTATTGGGAAGTTCCTTCCATAAATCTTCATGCTGGAGTGAAGAAAGTATATCTTCCTTCGATTGGTACTTTTAAGTTAACCGATACATTGCAACTTGAGGGGTATGCATGGAAGGATATAACTATACAAGCAGATTCTACAGTCAGTGTGAATGGGATTACAAGCACTTATCGAATTTCAATCCTTAATGGTTATGATTATTTACTTAGCGCAGAGGGTGCTTTGCTGCAAATAAAAGATTCGTATGGGAACAAGATTGATTTTACTTATACTTCTCAAAATGGTGTTTCTGTTCTTGATCAGATTCGTAATCAAGAGGGAAGTGCTCTGCAATTTTTGTATGAGGAATCTCAAATTACGGTACAGTTATCAGGAACAGCTCGTAAAGTGATCTATCAAAAGTCAGATGTGAATGGATATAAGGTATTAAACAGAGTAATTGATTCAATGAATCGTACTACGAAATACAGTTATGAAACAAACAATTCACGATTTAACTTTCTCCCCGGACTTACAGCGAACATTGAGGAGCAAGGAATTAATCAGGCAACTTTACTCACACAAATCATCCATCCATCCTCAGCGGTGACGAATATTCATTATATATCGTTGCTAAAAAAAATTGGACCAGTAGCAACTCAACATGTCTACAAAGTTCTTGGCCGTGATAATCAATATAGCACAACATTAGGTCAAGAGATTTTGGGAAGTGTTAGTTTTACTTATTCAGGTGAAGATTTGGACTCCTATGGGAAGGCTACTAACTGGGTGACTACGAGCCAAGATGGCAGAATTCAGGGAAAGTATAGTTTTACTAAATCATTTGGAGGTGAAAAGCAGCCTGATTGGATACGATTGAAGCAACAACTTCAAAAAGGCGATGAAACTACTTATACAAGTAACTATAGTTATGCTACAGAAATTAATCGGAATACGCCTCTACAAGTAGAGGAGTTTGCTGAACAAGCGGGTCTTGTATCAGATAAATTGGTCTCAAATTACACATATGATGATCAGGGAATGATAACATCTTCAAAACTCAGTACAGGGCAGGAATCAACGTATAAATATCAGTTCTCTGCTGCACCGTATCACTGGCAATTGCCCTTACGAACAGAAGTAAAAGTGAATGATACGCTAAAACGTATAGAGGAGTATAGTTATAATCCGAAAGGAACTAGTATAAAAAGTGTAGTCTATAACGGTTCTGGTGGGCTACTGCTCGCCCAATCTGATTATGTAATTGATGAGAAAGGGAGATTGAAAACCAGCATAATCAAAGATAATCGGAACGATATTCAGACTACTTATGCCTATGAATCTCCTTATGGGGCTTATCTACCTACTTCAGAGTCTACTACAGTGCACGATGCACTTTCAAAGACACAAGTGGTTACAGAGCGGTTCAACTACACACCAGCAGGACAACTACAAAATCATACGGACGGTTCTGGAAAAGAACAATTCTTTGAATATGATGCTAATGGGCGACTAACTAAGACGGTATTTCGAGATGGTACCGAGGCTTTAATTACGTATGATGATGTGAATCATTTAATTATTCGGAAAGCGGCAGATGGGATCATCACGAAACAACAATACAATCCGTTTGGTTTGATGGTGGAAGAACAAACTGCAAATGCAGCATATCAATTCGTTTATGATAGAGAAGGAAATCTTATTTCTTCTACTGATGCAGAGAAAAATACAACAAGATATACAACAGATGCTTTTGGTCGCCAGGTACAAACACAATTTCCTGATGGCACAACAGCTCTGAAAGAATATAATGTGGTTGGAAAAAATGTCATTAATACAGATGCAGTTGGTAATAAGATAAGGGGAAATACAGATTTGTTAGGTCGAATCATTTCAGTTGAGGAATGGAAGGAAGGTTCATTTGTTCCACTAGAGAAAAGGGAATATGATTTATCTAGTAATATTACATCAGTAACTGATGGAAACGGACAGCGCACGCAATATACGTATGATGCTATCGGTCAGTTACAATCTGTATTGACTCCTGATCAGCGAACAACACGTTATATTTATGGCTTGACAGGGCAAATTTTAAGTATGATTTATCCTGATACACAAGTAACTACTAAACAATACGATGAATTGGGACGATTAATTAAGCAAATTGATCCGCAAAATCAGTCAACAAGTTATTTTTATGATTTACGTAGTAACCTGATTCAACAAATTGATCGATTAGGAAGATCGACAGCCTATACGTATTCTAGTGAGAATTTACTTACAGGTGTAACGGGAACTGATTTTTCGGTTACATATACGTATGATGATAGAGGTAGAAGAAAGTCCATGACAGATGCTACGGGTACAACATCTTACACGTATGCACAAGCAGATGGATTTTTGCAAAGCATGAGTTATCCAGATGGAACACAAATTGATTTTGAGAACAATTCACAACAGCGAATTGGTTATTCAGTAATTGATACAGTGGGTGCTTCTTTAAAGATATCTGGCAAACTAAATGAAATGAATCGCGTTACTTCGATGGATGTAACAATAGGTTCAGCAGCTCAGGAGGCTGGTGTCACTTCAATTGCTTCTCCGCTTGATAATATGACGTTTGAGTATCAGGCAAACGGCTTGCTTAAAAGCCAATTACTTGGCAGTGGACTGCAGACTGGGTTCAAGTATGATGGATATCAATTGGCTAGCTTGACAACTCAGCAAAATAGAACAATGATGTCTGATTTTGGATATTTGTATGATAATAATAAGAACATCTCCTCTCGAACTCAAAATGGAGTAGAAGATCAATATTTGTATGATTCCTTAAATCGTATCAAGAGTGAGTCTGGTAGCCAGAATGAAAATTATTCTTATAATGCGAATGGGAATCGTTTGGACAGTGGGAGCGGGAAAATACATGGTTTGAAAAACGCCAATTACACCTATGATGCCCAAAATCGACTAGTGAAGGTGCAAGGTGAAGGCAAAGATGTGGTTTATAGCTATAATGGCGATGGTCTGTTATACGAGCGCAAGGAAAAAGATGAAATAACTCGATATTATTATGATGATGAAGCAAAGTTAGTAGCCGAAGCAAAGATTTCATCATCTGATGGATCAAAACTAAGTTATGTTTATGTATATGATTTAAATGGGCAATTAAAATCGCGCTTAGATAAGGAAAGTGGAAAAATCCAATATTATCAGTTGAATGGCCATGGAGACGTAATTGGACTGGTCGATGCTGAAGGTAAGATCCTTAACAGTTATTCGTATGATATTTGGGGCGGACCTCTAACAGCAAAAGAGACTGTACCGAATTCATTGCGTTATTCAGGTGAATATTGGGATGATACAACGGGTTTACAATATCTTCGGGCAAGGTGGTATGATCCAGGAACAGCTAGATTTATGAATGAGGATACGTATGAAGGGGAACAGAATAATCCGTTGTCGTTGAATCTTTATACGTATGTACAAAATAATCCATTGAAGTATGTTGATCCGAGTGGGCATATAGGGATATCGATGTATCCGAGTCCTGCATTGATATGTGCATCAGATCCCGAAAATTGTGAATTCAAGCTTAAAACACAAGTTGAAGTAAATAAGACAATTGCAATTGAAGCAGCTAATTTCTTATTATTTGATGATATAAATACTTTAAAAAATTCTGATACTTCATTAGATGAAAAGGCTCTTGCTTTAGCTAGCTTGGCTCCATGGGGGAAACTCATAAAACTAGAAAAAGTCGGATCGTTGGTTAAAAAGGGAGAAAAAATACTTGGAGATTGTAATTGTTTTACAGCTGGGACTAAGGTTCAAACAGACGAAGGGGAGAAAAATATCGAAGACATTGAAGTCGGAGATAAGGTTCTCTCAAAGAATGAAGAGACTGGAGAACAGGCTTACAAGGAAGTCACACATCTATATCGAAATGATAAGGAAATCATCTATGAACTTACTATAGGTGACCAAGTTATTGAAACGACCGATAACCATCCATTCTGGGTTGAAGGTAAAGGATGGGTTCTAGCGGTTGATTTGCAGGTGGGGGATAAGCTACAGCAGAGTAATGGTAATACCTTAACGATTGACACCATCAAGATTGTTAAGCATGATGAGAAAGTTAGGGTGTATAACTTTACTGTTGCTGACTTCCATACTTATTTTGTAAGCGATTTGGGGATTTGGGTTCATAATATAAATAAGTTCTGCGGTTCAGCTTCCGACTTAGCAGATTTGGCTAGGAACTCGAAGAAAAATGATGGTTTACAAGGTGCGAAAGTTTCAGCCGATTTAATACATGATGCTTCAATTGATTTCGTTGGTAAGGGAGCGAAAGTACAAAAGATTGACGGAGGAATGCTCTATACTAGCAAAGATGGGTTAAGTTCAGTTAGAACAGGGCAAAAGTATGGTAAGGGCGTATATGAAGCCAATTTCGAATCGTTTGATAAGAAAGGTAATAGACTCACGAATTACCATGTCGAACTTGAGTAATTATTGATTGGGAGTGATTTTATTGATAGTTCCTGTTTTGAAAAGAATCCTATTGCGTGGTGAGCCTGAGATAGTAGATGATTTCGTACTCCCTGCAAGTGCAGATATAGGAACTGCTGAGTCAGAGGGAGTTGAATACTTTTATTTTAGGATTTTGACTCCTAAAAGATTACTTTCAATTTTAGAAGAAGATAAGATACTAGATGGCAGAGCAACTTTTTTGGTGAATGAACTTGATTTGACGTTGGTGGAAAAAGAAATAAATTTAATATTGGAAGATTGTGTACGACCAACTTGGGATGAGGTAGCTAAGGCACTTAATCGTCACCTGAATTGGGAATATGATAACATCCAATACGAAACGCTTGATGAAGCAATGGGAAGACTAAATAAAGATACTTGATTTATAAGACCTTGGGGGCGGCAATCCTCAAGGTCTTTCTTTTACCCCCACCCAGTGCCGAATGAATCGGGCGGCAGTCTCAAATGAAACTTTACTCTCATCAGACCCATATGAAATTTCTCCAAATTCGTATGTACGTACTCCTTTAAGTTTTGAATAGTATAACCTACCTGAACGAGTAATCATCTTCATATAACCCTCAGAATCATCAGATACCACTGTATTTAGAGGCAAAAACATTAGCTTTGTTTTCTCACGGTTTTTCCAAAATAAATAGAGTCTGTAGATGACCACCATGAGCGGTCTTTTTAAGTTGAATCAGATTTGCAACTTATCAATAGCATAGCCCGACCACTATAGTATGAGCGGCGGATAAAATTTTTTTAGTTTGTTCTGCAACGATCTGGACATAAGAAGCGATGATTACCCTGAAAAGATAAACGGTGGGGGAGGAAACGTAATGAATGTCATAGGTTATGTCAGAGTTTCAACAAGTGGACAAGCCAAGGATGGTTACAGTTTGTCCTATCAGCAGGATGAAATACGTTCCTATTGTCAGGAGCAAGGTTGGTACTTACAAAATATCTTTACGGATGAAGGAATCAGTGGGGCAAAAGTAGATGAAGATGCTCTTGAGGTGGACAGAATAGGCTTTCAGAGCATGTTGACTGCCCTATCTACTCGAACCTATGATGCAGTTATTGTACTGAATACAAGCCGTTTATGGCGCTCTGACATCGTTAAAGTTCTCGTTCATCGAGAGTTTAAGAGATATGGCGTAGATGTAAAAAGTATCGAACAACCTACGTATTCGATTCATAAGAAAGACCCGTCAGATTTTCTTATCAATGGACTCATGGAATTACTCGACGCATACCAAAGGCTTGAAATTAGCATGAAGTTGAGCCGAGGAAGAAACAAGAAGGCACAGCAGGGCGGCTACGCAGGTGGACGAGCGGCGTTCGGCTACAAAGCTAGTAAAGGACACAAAGCAATTGAAATCAATCTGAACGAAGCTTTAGCTGTCCAACGCCTGTTTGAACTCAAGGAATTGTATCCTGATAGGTCACTATCAAAATTGGCATATCAGTTGAACTACGATGGTTTTACAACACAGCAAGGCAAACGATTTACAAAAGTGCAGGTCAAACGAATCTTAGACCGCAAAGCGTTCTACCAAGGACTCTATTTATATGGCGATATTCAAGCTGACGGGCTTCATCAAGCCATTATTTAGGTGGTGGGGCAGATGAACGAACAAATGGACACATATAGTCGCTACGTCGAGGAAGAAGACACATTCTACAAGCAGTTAGAAACGTTGGAACAATGCCAATGTGCCATATTCCACTATATCTTTCGGTATGGTGAACAGTTCAATAAGTTAATGGTTGAAGAAGTGTTACTGGGCATTAATCAATTAGATATAGATGTTCAATTGGAATTAGTACATCTACGACTGGCGAAAGCTTTTCTAGCATATGAAATGAATCTAAACTAACGCTATCTTATAGCGTTTATAGAGGAAGAATAGACACGCTTACCCTTCAATGTACACCTTTCTTGGTGAATACTAAACAGACGATGCGGCTATTCTTTTTCCCTAAACGCTATAAGTAGCAAGGGGGATACTCGACGTGAAGCACCATAAGCAACAGTTTATTTATGTTGGCGTTGATTTACATAAGCGGACGCATACCGCCGTTGTTATTAATTGTTGGAATGAGAAACTAGAAGTAATAGAATTTGAGAATAAGCCATCAGCATTTTCAGCGGTCATAACGAAGGTAAAAAGACAGACATGTTCAGGAAGGCATGACGGTCGTATTTGGACTGGAGGATGTGGGCGGCTATGGAAGGTCGCTAGCTGTTTACTTAGTCGAGAACCATTACCTAGTTAAAGAAGTTAACGCCGCTCTATCTAACTGGAAACATAGAAGTTATGCGATGACAGAGAAGCATGACAGTTGGGATGCAGAGAATATTGCAAAACTGTTACTGGATGAACTAGACAGATTGCCGACCGCTCAACCTCAAGACGACTATTGGATTCTAAAGCAGTTAGTCATGCGGCGATACAGTCTACGGGACACACTTGTTATGCTCAAGAATCAATTACATACACAGTTAAGTTACAACTATCCAAGCTACAGCAAGTTCTTTTCCGAAGTGGATGGGGCAACGGCTTTAGCGGTATGGCATGAATACCCTTCACCGTATTTACTGGAGGGCGTGACACTTGAAGACCTAACAACCTTTCTAAGAGAAAATAGCAGAAATGTATGTTCCACGAAGAAAGCTAAGTTCATCTTTGAAAGTGTTCAAGCAGATGGTGATACAAAGCGAAAAGGTCAGAAGTACCGTGATTTCCTAGTCCGTAGTCTTGTGAACCAAGTTCGGGATGTACACCGTGAGATGAACGATGTCGAGGACAATATCTGTGGCATCATGCAGAAGTTAGACTTCAAGCTGAATACTTTCACGGGTATTGATACCGTGACCGCTTCCGCTATCGTAGCTGAAATTGGAGATATTAGCCGATTTAGTAGTGCTGACAAGCTAGCGAAGTATGCAGGGCTTACACCAAGCCAAATGAGTAGCGGCGGCAGAGGTAAAGACCGCAATCAGAGACAGGGGAATAGAGCGTTAAACAAGATTCTGTGGGGGCTAGCGGTAAGACATGTTCAAACAGCTAGAACGTCCAAGAAGCCACTTAATTCTTTATTCCATGCGTACTATGAGAAGCGGTTAAGTGAAGGGGAAAAGAAGAAACAGGCAATCATATGTATTATGAGAAGACTAGTAAGCATCCTTTATAGCATGATGCGGAACAGTCGGAGTATCGTGTTCCACCTATGCCAGAACTGGCGGCGATAGCTTCATAAAGTTATCGTCGTTCCGTTTGCTAGAGTTAAGTTTATAACTAACGAAGGTGAGAAACCTATCGAGGAAATCGAGGTAGGGGATAAGGTTCTCTCTAAGGATGACGAAACCGGAGAAGTGGCATATAAAGAGGTCGTGGGGCTGTTCCAAAAACAGGCTGACGAAATCTACTATGTCCACATCGGAGACGAAATCATTAGAGGTTACAGGTGAGCATCCGTTCTGGTTGGATGGTGAGGGATGGACGTTTGTAAAAGACCTGAAAGTTGGCGACTTGCTTGTTTCAAGTGACGGTACTAAACTGGCAATAGACAAGATTGAAAAAGAGCCACGAGAAGCAACGGTTTACAACTTTGAGGTTAAGGACTTTAATTCATACTTTGTTTCTAACCTTGGAGTATGGGTTCATAACTGTGCATTGCAAAATGTATATAAATCAATTAAAGATTCACCTCTATATCCACAAGGATTCTCAGGTACTAAAAACGGAACTGTGAAAAATAAAGTGAACAATGGAGAATTGCTAGAGGAATTACGAGCAATTGAATCTGGAACATGGAACAAGATTTACAAGGATGGTGTGGATGCAAACGGTAAAAAAATCTCTATCCATTACTTCCAAAGTCAATCTGGACAGGTATTCAATGTTAAGACGAAAAATGGATGGAGTAACTCATCAAGTCAAATGCCTTGATAAAGGAGTGATATATTGAATTTACAAATTAACTTGGAGCAATCAGAAGAAATTCAAAAGTTTTTATGTATATTAAATCTCGGAATGCTCGATTCCTTGCTTGAAGGGGCTTTAACTTTTGAAGAAGCATATGCATACCTATATCGTCCTTATGTAGCACAACTGCTAAATGAGAATGAAGCCAATAAGGCAATAGTCGAGTTGTTTGAAGAGTGCTGCATGTTGGAGGATATACGTGATATTGCCCCCGAAAAGCTAAAGGCCGCAATTACACTGAAAAAACTAGAAACTATAAGTTTCCTTAAATCATTATCTAGTACAGGGAAGCCTATGTATTGGCTCAATAATTTTGATGAATAATTTAGAGACCTTGGGGGCTTGTCCTTCAAGGTCTTTTCTTTATAACCCCACCCAGTGCCGAATGAATCGGGCGGCTACGCCAAAGACAACTCTATCCTCATCATCTCCGTATGAAATTTACTCGAATAGGTGTATACACATACTCGTTTAAATGTTGAACATTATAACTTACCTGTTTTTAAAGCTTTATTCCCTCTACCTCCCGAATTCATCAGACACCACCATGGTTTGATTCAAATAACTCACCTTCGTTTTCTCACGACTTTTCTTGAATAAATTATAATTTCAAATATTCGAAATGGATAGGGAGCTGTTGGAGGCTGAGAATGAAGATTTTGATACTTAATGGATAAATATCCCGACCACTATAGTACAAGTGGTTTATAAAATATCTCTTTTCTTCCGCAACTATCTGGACATATGCAGTGAAGTTTATTGTTTAAGGACAATCCGGTAGACATGTTTCCAATGTCTCGAAGTAAACACTGTCTACATTATCAGAACACAGATGATTGAAGGTACTTGTACGAAGTCCTGTCATTCTTGCCAATTCCCGTTGAGAAATCCCCTTCTGTTCTAACAACTGTCTTAATTTTACTCAAATTTCCATGTCTATTCACCTGATGAGTAACACTTAACCGTACAACGTACTAAATATGAACCTGTTTGGCCTTCCTCGTAAGTCAGAACAGCTACTAATTAAACGCTGGTGCATGCGTGATGTTCTTCTCTGTCATGTTCTGTAAGTTTGGGTTTGTCTCCTACTACTTTAGCTCTTTCTCGGAGTATCAGTTTCCTCGCTTTGACCAACCATTCTTATTACCCATTTTGCTTCCTCCGTTCCTGCATCTTAGTCTGATTAAAACACAAATGACCCGTAAGAGGGTCACTTTTTTGCATAGCTTCCTTCTTATGGGTCACAGTTCAGCTCAAACTTAGTAGCGCTTATATATAGCTATAAATTAGTCGTAATTCACTAATTTTTTGCGACTCGTATAGCACTTACGGCACACTGGGAGATAGCTTTCATTGCCTCCAATAAAAACTTGTTGTCCGTGAAATACCGGTTCACCGTCATGTAAACGCATATTCATAGTTGCTTTGCGATCACAGTACCAGCAGATGGTTTTGATCTCTTCAATTTTATCGGCAAGTGCAAGAAGATGATAGCTGCCTTCAAATAACTCTCCCATGAAATCAGCACGTAGTCCGTATGCGATAACGGGTATGCTTAGCTCATCGACGATGGAAACAAGCTGCAATATATGATGCTTTTGAAGAAATTGAGCTTCATCAATAATAATGCAATTCGGATGTTCCGCGCGCGCGATTTCAAACATATCGGCATTTTCTTTAATAATGATCGCTTCTTTTTGCATACCAATTCGGGATGCGATGATGCCAACTCCACTTCGATTATCTATAGCAGGCGTGAGTAGCATGACCTTCTTGCCTTGTTCTTCATAGTTATGTGCAGTACGTAGCACCTCAATCGATTTCCCACTGTTCATTGTCCCGTATCGAAAATAAAGTTTAGCCAAACTTGCTCGTCCTCTCTCAAGTAAAATCAACAATCAACAATATCTTTTAATATCATAGCATGTTATACAAAAAATGCATCTTCTGTTCACAAATTAGGTGAAGAGAAATCGACATATTATGCTATAATAGGTTAAAATATACATTTTATCTTTTATAAAATAGGTTATTGAGCGAATTGGCAAATCGACGAATCAAGTCGCCATATCCGCGGAGAATCTGAATCAAATTACAGTTGATCTATAATTCATTGCGTTCGTATTGGTATATTGTGCAATTGCCTCAGGGATTTGACGTAGGGAATCGAGCTCATAGAATGCGCCCTGAGGTACAACATTCATCGCAACCTCATTATATTTCCATTCGATTTTGGCTTTCATATAAATGGCGTTAATCCCATTTTCTAGTGCGGGTAACATATCCGTGCGTACGGAATTACCAATCATCCATGTACGTGAATGATCAAAATCATATTGGTGTATGAGTGATTTGAGATATTCAGTCGTTTTGTGAATCGTAACAAAAATACGCTCTTGGAAGTAATTCGATAGATTTGCATTCTCAACTTTGCGCATTTGAATAGAGGGAGCTCCACCTGTGTATAAGCATAAGGTATGTCCTTCATTCTGTAGCTTGCTTAATGTCTCATGTAAATACGGATAAGGCTCTGCCTCTACATCATATACACTAAATCCTAGCTTTCGTAAGTAATCCTGTTGTTCCCCATTTGGCTGATGTCCGAATTGCTTGCAAAAATGACGATATGTTTCTACGAGTGAATCTGGAAATCTCTCAGGGATAAGTCCATGAATTTGAACACCCGCTAAATCCATCTCAATCTGACAATGTAGAATGTCATTCTCTTGTAGTCCGTATGGTCTAAACCAAGCGGCTAATGTCTGCGCAAATTGCTTAAGTATCGCATTGAAATATTTGTTGCAATGAATAAGCGTATCATCTAAGTCAAATAAAATTGTTTGTTTGGTCATTGTAATCTCCTATGATAAAGCTCGATAAAGCTCAACTTTTAAATTATATTTATAAATTTGAGGCTGTTGAATGTAGTAGAGCGGAGGCTTCTGAAGTACTATTTGAATCCATTTTGCTTAAGCCATGAAACATGCCGCCTTCATATATTGTAAACGAAGTCGTGCTGATATTGCCATACAATTGTCCTGTTGCAGCGATAACAATCTTTCCCTTTGTCGTAATATCACCGTGGACTTGTCCTGCGATAATCACATCACGAGCTGATATATTAGACTTAACTACGCCTTTTTCCCCAATAATTACATCACCTGTGCAATCAATTATACCTATAATAGTACCCTCCACACGAATAGTGGCCTCTGATTTTATTTTACCTTCAAATACGGTACCTTCACCTACGAGCGTATCAGTAGTATTGGGATTAATTACATGATTCTTAGATTTGAACAAAGGGATCATTCCTTTCGCTTCTCTTTAATCATTCAGATAAGGTGTGGGGTCAATCGGTGTTCCATCTTTCATGATCTCATAATGTACATGTGGTCCAGTGCTTCTTCCTGTACTTCCACTAAGTGCGATCTCTTGCCCTTTGGTTATACTGTCGCCTTCTTTAACGATAATTTTATTCAAATGCAAGTAGCGTGTTTGGAGGCCGTTCGAATGATTAATAATCATGTATTTTCCTGGTGAACGGTCGTAGCCAGTGAAAGTAACGACCCCATCCGCAGTAGCATAAACGACTGTATTACTGCTGGCCGATATATCAAGTCCTGAATGAAAGGAAGCACGCCTCGAAAAGGGATCGATTCTGTAACCGAATTCCGAAGTGATTGAACGTGATTCTGTAGGCCATATGGTAGGTGTAATAGATAGTTCATGCTGCTTCTCCTCGGCGTATTGCTTCGCTTCAATTAGAGAGTTTGTTACATCAAGCATCTGATGATCGAGTTGCAATAATAAGTGTTCGGTTTGCTCAGATAGCTTAATCATTTCTTCATTCGTGACCTCATTCAAATCTCCACCGATTCCTGAACGGAGTGGGAGTGTAGTAAAGTCATTTGGCTTAGAATTAAGTGCGATTACACCAGGAGGTGAATCCTTGGGCTTAACGATCCCTTTCACCGTTTCTTCTAATTTCTTCATCTCTTCAAGCTTCACTTGAATTTCTTTGGCTTGAGTCGAAAGTTCAATCACATTATTATGCAGTTCATTAATGGTCGTATCTTGCTCAGACATTGTAAGTTTAGACTGTGATAAGGTATTTTCCAGCTCCGCTGAGTAGCGAAGATTATCGATACGTAGATAATAGAGAAAGGCTATTCCAATTATAATCATGATGAAGATTAGTGAGATGAAGTAAAGCGTATATTTGGATATTCGGAATCTGACAACTGCTGAATTCGCATCAGGTACGATTAGAAAAGTTAGTTTCGTATTCTTAACTAAAGACATAGGGACACCTCCACAACGAATGTCTATCTTGCGATAGATAATAGGTAAATAGTAATAGATTCGTTAAGAGAATTAATAATCCTTGCTAAATTGACTAAATATTTAAAAATCATGATCAAATATAGCTCATTTATGACTTTTTGTCGGATTCGAAGTATAAGGTTTGTGGATTGAGCGCATCCTATCGCTAATAAAGATTACAGTCTTATTGGTGGCTGGGGGGACTTTAGTGCTACTTACTATCATTCTGTTGGGGTTATTCATTATTCAAATAGCTTCTATACTGTTTATTGAACATCGTCGTCCATCCAAAGCGCTTGCTTGGATGTTTTTATTGTGTATTTGTCCGATTATCGGATTTCTTTTATATTTCTTTCTAGCGAAGCGGTTTAGTCGAACTGTCAAAATAAAGCGGAGATCAGAGTGGTTGTCAGTCCGCTTCACCAATTCAGAGTGGACTGATGATAACAATGTACAAGTATGGAGTGATGGAGTCGAATTCTATGATGCCTTATATAAAGCTATAGAAAAAGCTGAAACGTACATATGGTTTCAATTCTATATCTTGGAGGATGATCAATCTGGACAGCGATTCCAGGAAATTTTATCTCGGAAAGCACAAGAGGGGGTGCAGGTCAAAGTACTTTACGATGGTCTCGGAAGCTATAGCTTGTCATCGAAATATATTCGTCAGTTAGAGGATAATGGGATTGAAGTATATGCATTCCTTCCTGTAATCAGCTCTTTATTCAATCGACAAATTAATTATCGTAATCACCGTAAAAATGTTGTCATCGATGGTACGACTGGATTTATGGGTGGTTTTAATATAGGGGATGATTATGTAGGGGCTAGTCAGAAGCTTGGCTACTGGCGAGACACACATCTAGAGTTGACTGGTAGTTGTGTCGTTTATTTGCATCGCTTATTTCAAGTAGATTGGGAGTTAGCTACTGAGCAACGCTTGATACAGGAACCGCCAAAAGATCGTGCAGCCACAGTTGAACCAGTATCCATTCAAATTATCGCTTCATTACCAAGCCTATATTTTGATGTTATCTATGAATCGTATTTTGATGCCATTACATCTGCTCGTAAATTCATTTACATGGAAACGCCTTACTTTATTCCAGATGCAGGCATCATGACGGCTTTGAAGGTCGCAGCTCTCAAGGGTATAGACGTTAAAATTATTATTCCATCTGTAACGGATCATGCCTTAGTTAAGTGGGCTGGCTTATCGTTCGTAGAGGAGATGCTGAAGTCAGGGGTTCGGATGTACGAATATAAAGCTGGCTTTATGCATGCTAAGGTGATGGTAATCGACGAGGGTATGGCTATTGTTGGTTCAGCAAACTTCGATGTCAGGAGCTTTTATGAAAATTTTGAGTTGAACGCGACTCTAAAAGATAAGAAAGTTGTTGGACGACTTATGGATGATTTTACCCGTGATTTAGATAAAAGTCAGGAGATCATATTAGCCGAGTTTAAAGAACGATCTAGAATGAATAAGCTTAAGGAGTCCTTTGCACGTATGATTGCGCCATTATTGTAAGCCTTGAAGAATCATACGTAAATTTTGTGGGGGAATGTGCTCTATGAGATCGCCTTTATTCAGTAGACGATCATGTATTGTATGGAGATTAAAATCCTGGATATTGCAATCAGCCCTTACTTCTTCCCACAGCAGAGGGGTTGATACAGTTGCCTTCCTCTTGGCACGAGGTGTATAAGGAGCTGAAAGCGTCTTCCCATACCAATGCTGTAAATAGTCGATATAAATTCGATCACCACGATCCTTCTTGAAACGTTCGATTGTGAACAGCTTCGGATACTTCTCTGATGCATAGCCTGCAATAAACTGACCAATTTTACGGAGTTCTTCAAAGGTAAAGCCTTGCTCAATCGGTATATAAATTTGAACGCCGGTTGCACCAGAGGTTTTGGGGATAGACTGAATGTGCAGTGACTGGAGAATGTCTCCGATCAATGCTGCTGCCTCCATAATACGAGGCTCTTCTTCTAAGCTTGGGTCCAGATCAATAACCCATTCAGCAGGTGTATTCACATCGATGTAATGGAAAGAAGGATGAAATTCAAGGCAAGCTAAATTCCCTAACCATAGTAATGTTGAAATCGAATCGAGATTTACATAACTAATATTAGCTGATGTCGCAGTGTGTACGTAGCTTGGCAATGGCTTTGGGGCATTCTTCTGATAAAAGAACGGTTCATTCACACCGTGGGGATATCGAATTGTAGTGAGCAATCGATTGCTGCAGTACTTTAGTAAATAGGGAGATAATCCAATCAGCTTATGGAGGTAGTCGAGTTTGGTTATACCAGCTTCTGGCCACAAGAGTTTAGTTGGATTTGTGATTGTAAGTGGCTGCCCATCAACCTGAATGGTGCCATAGTCATTCTTTACATTCATAAGTTATCACCTTCGGTTTATCTACATAATAGATAGGCTATGTAATCTGGTTTGTATGACAATTAGATAGGGGTATATCCTCGATCAAGCTTTGAATACTCGGGTGTCTTAAGGAGCCGCTAGGCGTCCATTCCATAAAATTTACTTTAACAACTAACTGGGGTTTAACCCAGAATAACTCTTTATTGCTAGAAGGGTAGTTAATAAAAGGATTATGATCCGTAATCAGAGGGGTAGCCTTCTCTGTTAGTTCAATCCAGCCTTGCATCGTGATTTTGCCAGTACCTGCATGACCAATATAGTCTAAATCTCCGCTTGGATTAACAAGGCCAAGTGCTAGTGAATGGACTATCTTATTTTTAAAACTGATACCACCTACAATTGCAAGCAAATCCCTATTTATTTTGTGTTTTTGCCACCTAGAATCCTTGCCGTTAATTGTGTAGGAGCTTGTGAGATTCTTACTTACAATTCCCTCGATGCCTTGTTGTTTAACTGCCTCAAATAACATGTGACCATCCGAAAAATTCTGGACAATATGAACCTGCTGATTCGGCTTCATGATGCTATTTAACTTGTCTTGCCTTTCAATTAAAGGCTCTTTCGTCACCCATTCATTCTGTAGATAAAGAACATCAAAAACCATATAAGTGATAGGGATGTTGTTAACAGCTGAATCGATACTGTGCTGATTACGCAATTGATCTCTTTTCATAATTTCATAAAAGGAAGGCTTCTGTGCTTCAAAAGCAATGATCTCGCCATCTAATATAAAGGAAGATGCGGAGCAAAATGTATTAGGGGATAACAATTCTGGATACTGTAAGGTTCGATCGTTTAATCTGCGATTCACTAATCGCATACTTACTCCATCGTAGTAAGCAAGCATTCTTACACCATCCCACTTCACTTGGGCAACCCAGTCCGGACCAATTGGGATCTTCTCTGCTCGTATAGGTTCGAACGGAATGACAGGGTTTAAGTCCATATGGATCTCCTTTAGGAAAAATAACATTTTAGAAAAATAACATCCGTAATCCCCAAAATGTATCCTAGTCTATTTCCAGGAAAGTTTATTTTGGGGACTCGAATGGTATCTAGGTTTATTTGATGGTTATGTGACCGCTTTTTTGGGTGAACGACCCACCCGTTTCTTCTTGGTAGTTGTTGCTTTAGTTGATTCCTTAGCGGGCTTAACAGGATTTCCGGGTTCAGTTGGAATCATAGCCGCTGGCTTCATGGTATCTAAACTTGCTTGCAAAGCTGACATTAAATCAATGATATTAGATTCTGGTGCTTGTGGTGCTGTTTTAATTTCCTGCCCAGCAATTTTCTGCTGGATGGCATCCTGCAAAGCAAGACGGTATGAATCTTGGTATTTAGCAGCATCAAAAGGTGTAGACAGCTGTTCAATTAACATTTTGGCCATTGTCATTTCTTTGTCATCGACAATAATTTCCTCTGGAAGATTAGGAACTTGCGTAATTTGCCTGATTTCATCAGGGTAGAAGATAGTCTCCATCGCTATACAATTATCAATGACACGAATCGCAGCAAGGGAGCTTTTGGAACGGATTGAAACTTTAGATATGCCGATTTTACCCGTTTGGCGCATCGACTCAAGTAACAGGCTATAGGCACTCTTCCCGGTATCTGCTGGTGATAAATAATACGTTTTCTGAAAATAAATAGGATCAATGTCTGTTAAGTTAACGAAATCCAATATTTTAATTTCCTTGGTTGCTTCTCCAGAAAGCTTCTCTAGCTCTTCTTTCGTAAAGGTTACAAATCGTCCAGGTTCATATTCGTAGCCACGTGTAATTTCAGACCACTCTGTTTCACGATCACAGGTTGGACATTTACGAACATACGATAGTGGTGTGTTACAGGTTTCGTGTATATATCGCATGGATATATCCTTGTCTTCAGTTGCTGAGAACATGCGGACTGGTACGTGTACAAGCCCGAATGAAATTGCCCCTTTCCATACTGTGTGCACGAAGCTCCCCCCTTCAAGATGATGAGAAATTTAAAATGATGCAAATGAAAATGCTCTACATCATAATCAGTGCTTGCACTATAGAAGCTTATGCAGATTGTAGCGAAGGGGGCGGGATTTTCCTGAAGAAGCGCCTTTGCCACCGGATTTCTACCGCTATATGCGGTATTCGATCAAGAAATCTGGTGGCAACAGCGATCGTAGGGACAATCCGTCCACGCAGCGGTCATCTAACGAATCCATTACAAACTTCAAGCACTGATTCTGGTGTTGAGCTAGTGAAAATGAATGCTTGTAGTATACCTTGATTTGCTTATCTGTATGAATGAAGGTAATGGGTGAAGGAGACATTAGGATGAAAATGTCTGCAAGCAGACAGATGGAGGATGCATGAATGGATAACTTGGATCAAGGTGGAACTCAGAAGGACTCCAATAAGCGATTGTCGGACTCTAATCATGAGGGACGTGATAATTATTTTATGGATATTGATCGAATGATTAATGAGGGTCTTGGAGGTGGGAATGTCACAATGCAGAACGGATTGATTGAAGCATCAACAACCGATACAATTGGGGAAAGTGAATCTGAGGTTGAAGAAGAATTGTGATTTGCTACAACTCCCATCAGAGGGCTATAATAGGTACAAATCAAGAAGGCGTGTGATGTGTACGTGGGGGATGAGTTTGCACTAATCGAATTGCTAACACAAGGCAAGCAATCTACCTTATGGCAACGTGAACATGGTGTCGGAGTCGGTGTTGGCGACGATGCTGCTGTAACTGGCCTTACTCCTGGTTATTCACTTGTTATGGCTTGCGACACGATGGTTGAAAACATTCATTTTGCATGCTGGTCAATGCGAGATGAGGACGTCGGGTATAAGGCGATGGCTTCTAATATTAGCGATATGGCGGCAATGGGAGCAATCCCTCGGTATGCGCTGGTCGCTTTATCTGTGCCACAAGGCACGGATGAAGGTCGACTCGAACGCATCTATGCGGGGCTCTACGAGTGCGCAAGCACATACGATGTTGCAGTAGTGGGCGGCGATACAACTGCCTCACGTGAGGGGATCGTGATCACGGTCACGATCATCGGTGAAGTTGAAGCAGGCAAAGCCCTGCTTCGATCTAAGGCAAAGACGGGCGATGCCGTCTTTGTAACTGGTGCCCTCGGCGGCTCAGCCGCAGGGCTTGCGCTGAAGCAGTATGCGTGCGCGGAGCATAGCGCGGGCGATGCTGCTGCGCAAATGCAGATGGCGCCTGAGCTGCAGGCGCTAGTGCAGGCGCACCAGCGCCCAGTGCCGCAGGTCGCCGCAGGGCGGCTGCTGCTGCGCACGGGGCTTGGCCGTGCGCTTAACGATATCTCCGATGGCATTGCCAGCGAAGCCGCTGAGATCGCAGAAGCGTCTCGCGTCGGGCTGGTCATCGAAGAGGCTCTGTTGCCGCGACCAGCAGGCCTTGCTGCAGCTGGGCTTGCCTTAGCTGTACCGCCGCTTGCGTGGATACTCTACGGCGGCGAAGATTATGAACTCCTTGGCACGGTTGCCAAGGAGCATGTTCCCGCACTGCAAGCCGCGTTCGTTGAAAGCGGCTTGCAATTGCATGTCATCGGGTATACGACCGATGACTTTACGGGTGTCCGTCTGCTGCGCGCAGACGGCACGACAGAGCCCCTCGAGAAGCGGGGCTATAATCATTTTTGCCGAAAGGAATGATTCGGCTTGAAGCCTATTTATAAGTATCATGCTGATAATGAACAAGCAACTGAACAATTAGCGGGGCATCTGGCTGCTGTTGCTGTACCAGGTACAGTGATTACACTAGATGGTGATCTCGGTGCAGGTAAAACCCGGTTCTCCCAAGGATTTGCTAGAGCAATTGGTGTATCGAGATTAGTAAATTCGCCGACGTTTACGATTATTAAGGAATATGAAGGGACTAAGCTTCCCTTTTATCATATGGATGTATATCGGATTGGTATAGAAGATACCGATGATTTAGGCTTAGATGAATATTTCTATGGTGATGGCGTGACATTGATCGAATGGTCCAAGCAGGTCGAAGATATTCTACCGAGTAATCGACTCGAAATTGTGATTGAACGAACAGGTAATCAGCTGACAGAACGCATCTTTCGACTCATCCCGCATGGTGAACCCTATGTGGCGTGGTGCGCAGCTTTTAAGGGGAACGGATGGATATTATGATGAAATCAAACGAAATTGAAATGAAGCAAGGCTACTTACTTAGTATGGACACATCGACTTCAAATATGACCATTGCGTTATTGAGCGGTGGCCAGGTCGTTCAGGAACATGAGACTGAAGCAGTTCGCAATCATTCGGTTCAACTATTGCCTAATATTAAAAGTATGCTAACGAGTGAGGGAATTAAGCCCAAAGACTTAGCTGCGATTGCAATTGGTCAAGGCCCAGGCTCCTATACAGGAGTTCGAATTGGTGTGACAGCTGGGAAGACACTCGCTTGGTCGCTAGGAATTCCACTAATTGGCATCTCTTCGCTAGAAGCGATGGCACACAGTGGCTACAGACAAGTTATTCAGTCTCAAAACACAGGGAATTTGACTATAAATGTCGAATCAGGCACTGTGAAGGATAAAGTGCGTTATATCATACCCTTAATGGACGCTAGACGAAGTCAAGCTTTTACAGGTATATATGAATGTCGTGAAGATCAAACATGGAATTGCCTTAAGCAGGATGGCATTCGGGTCATTTCAGCGTGGCTTGAGGAATTATCCGTAATGTTAAATCATAATTCAACTTCAGCTAATGGAGCCGGACTTCCTGATGAAATTATTTTTGTGGGTGAAACAGAACTCTTCACAGATGCAATTAAAAGTTTCGCTGATGAATGGTCTGATCGGATGGGGAGTGGGGCAGTCTACTCGTCCTCATCGCATATTAAAGCTGCTGATGTTGGTTATCTAGCTAATAAGCTGTGGAATGAGGATACATTTAAATCAGATGATTTTTATGATTTTGTACCTAACTACACACGACTTGCTGAAGCGGAGGCTAATTTACTCAAAGCAGCACAAGAACGGGAGTAAGGTGGGGAACGATGGATCAGCAATCACAATGGATGGAGCCACCACAGGAAATACATTCCTTGGAGTTTCGTCATATGACATTAGAAGACATTCCGCATGTCGTTAATATTGAACGAGAATGCTTTACCACACCTTGGTCAGCAACTGCATTTACCAATGAGCTGACGAATAATCATTTTGCTAAATATATGATTATGGAATGTAACGGAGATATAGCCGGTTATGGTGGCATGTGGATCATTATGGATGAGGCGCATGTTACGAATATTGCGGTGAGGACTATGTACCGTGGAATTAAGCTCGGCGAGCGGCTTCTATCTGAATTACAGCGTACTGCTGCTTTTCTTGGTGCTGAGAAGATGACACTTGAGGTGCGTAAATCCAATATCGTAGCTCAGAATTTATATCTGAAGCTTGGATTTAACAGTGCAGGTGTCAGACCTAAATATTACACCGACAATAATGAGGATGCCTTGATTATGTGGGCTGATTTGCCGAAGTATACAGATGATTGAGAGATGGTTAATATGACTGATAACAAGAGTACTTACATCCTGGCAATTGAAACGAGCTGTGATGAAACAGCTGTTGCCATTATTGAGAACGGCCGATTCATACGCTCAAATGTCGTGTCATCTCAAATAGAAACGCATCGTCAATATGGAGGTGTCGTTCCTGAGATTGCTTCTCGTAAGCACGTTGAGTCCATTACCCTTATTATGCAGCAAGCGCTTGAAGAAGCTAAGCTGACGACAGATGATCTATCAGCGATCGCTGTCACACAAGGTCCTGGGCTTGTTGGTGCGCTTTTAATTGGGATCATTGCAGCTAAAACGCTAGCTTTAACACTTGATCTACCGCTTATCGGTGTGCATCATATCGCGGGTCACATCTATGCGAATCAACTGGAGAATGAATTGCTATATCCTTCAATTGCTTTAGTTGTGTCAGGAGGTCATACAGAGCTTGTGCATATGAATTCGCCCGGCAGCTTCCACATTATCGGGCAGACACGTGACGATGCAGCAGGTGAAGCTTATGATAAAGTCGGACGAGCACTTAATTTACCATACCCTGGCGGTCCTCACATTGATCGTCTTGCGCATGAGACCGATCATGAGGTTGTTATGCCACGTGCATGGCTCGAACCTGATTCGTATGATTTCTCCTTCTCTGGACTTAAATCATCAGTGCTTAACAAGCTTAATCAAGCACAGATGAAAGGCGAAACGATCGTGCCTGCGGAGATTGCTCGTGGCTTTCAGGAGTCCGTTATTGACGTCCTCGTAACGAAGGCAGAGCGCGCCGTTCAAGAGTTCGGCGCACGCCAATTGCTGCTCGCTGGTGGCGTGGCGGCAAACCGCGGCCTGCGTACGCGTCTTGCTGAGCGCTGCTTGCAGATCGGTGTTCCACTCATCGTACCACCGATGAGCTTATGTACAGATAACGCGGCGATGATTGGCGCCGCCGCTCAGATCAAATGGGATAAACGAGAATTCGTTTCCCTCGACTTCAAAGCGGACCCGATGCTGCCACTTGAAACTTGGTAAATCGAGATGTCATGCTTTTAAATTATATTATGGCTAAAAGCCCGTCGTCTCTACTATAAGAGATGGCGGGCTTTTATGTGTTATACAAGTGGGTGGCATGACTCTTGGTGATTAGAGCAGCATAGGAATTGCATTAACCACATGTAATGTCCATTCTTGATTCTTGATCGACATGCATTCAGGCTGTTTATGTAAATACAGAACTGTACACAGGGCTTGTGTATGAAGTTATGCACAGGCCCTGTGGATAGTGTGTATAAGTGCCTCAATCTCTTATGTAACCTACTGTTGCTATGGTTGCAAAACTGGAATAAAATCTGAGTAACTTTTGCGCGAATTTTTGTGGATAATGTGGATAAAGCTGTGCAGAAGTGCATAAATAAGCGAAAAAACAGGGATTAACTCACAAATTGTATGTGGATAAAATTGTGAAGAAGTAATATTGTGAATATTTTTGATTGTTATACACAGCCCCGCATTCTATTCGTGAATGCGGGGCTGCAATGATTCGTATTTATTTGAGACTTAGTAATTCCTGAGCTGTCTTCTGCTCTTGTTCTACTTTGGATTTAGATTTCTCGGTTAATAGTGTGTTCCACGCTTCTTTGGTTGAGTCGTGGTTGCGGACATTCAGAAGTAAGTAAGATTTATATTTATCGCGTTGCTTCTCAGAAGCATTCATATAGCTAGTAAACAGAGAAGATACATAGGCAACAGGCATCGTTCTTCCGATTGTCTGATAAGAGGCTGCAGCGTTAACAAAGACGTTATCCGCTTGTTCATTTGGTAAAATGCTTTCAAATATTTTCATTGTTCTAGTGCTCGGGAATTTATATAAGTAAAAGGATGTCGTATATCGAACATCATCGTTAGGATGAGTTTTCATAATGATTTCTAGTTGATCCACAAGTGGGTCAGTTGGGAGTGAAGCAATCAGATCTGGCAGGGCAATTCGATAAGCCGACGGACTCTTGGTATCAACGGCTAGTTCGAAAAATACACCTAATTTGGACATATAATGTTGTTCAATGAAATCCAGTACTTCTTTGCGTTCTTTGTTGTAAGATTCGTATAGTGCTTGGACAAGCTGCTTCTGATCAATTAACTTCAGATATTCTAAGCTGTCATTAGCCAAATTATCTAGCTGACCATTAGTTTTCACATTAATCTTAGGCAAAGTCTCTTGAACTACACTGACGAGTTTATTCAAATCTGTGTAGACAATGGTTTTAGGATCAATTAGAACGGTCTTGGTTGGCGCTTCGTATACGACTTTATGACCAAGGGCTTCAGCAACAATACGAGCAGGTATAAATACACGATCGCCAACTAACTTAGCAGGAACATCAAGCTCGGCATATTGCTTACCATTCTTATAAATAACTTTATTCCCAACAGTCAATTCAATTTGAATAGAGTCTTTAATTGCTGTAACACTTTGTTTATCCTTGTCCCAAATAATATGAGCTTCATCATTCGTTATTCCTAGCCCTACTAATAAATCACGTAAGGGTGTTAATGTACGTCCATCTTCAATAAAAGGCTGAGCAAATACAAAGGAAAGTGCTTGATTCCCAACTTTCATATTAACGTCTGAAGCATAAGCACTCCCTGGGTTCAGGTACGATGTTGTTAAAGTAAGTGCCAATGATAGATATAGAGCCATCTTTTTGTTCATTATGATCTGCCTCCGTTATATGAGTGTGAGAATGCTGCGATTATAGTTAATAGTAATCGATAGTTGTAACGGATGGCAAACGATTTCAGAACTGAACTTTCGAGCTAAATCTTGGTTATTTTCTTGTCGGATCTTGTGGATCCAGGAAAGAAGGTCGTTTAATTCTGGCTGGAACTGGAGAACGCACGAGAACATCTAGTAATGCACGTCCGTTGAATGGTATAAGTGGCCATAGATATGGAGTCCCCAGTGAACTTGTTGTTAAGAGTAAGATGAACCAGGCAGTGCAGCCTAATACTAATCCCCATACATGCAACCATGCTGTAAGAATTAATAATGAAATTCTCACAAGCCGGGTCGCTAGACCAAATTCATAGCTTGGAGTTGCGAAGGTTCCCATAGCAGCAATGGAGAAATAGAGGATGACATCGTTGCTAAGCAGACCAACTTGAATCGCAATCTCACCAATCATTAGGGCAGCTACGAGTCCGAGAGTAGTTGCTAATGAAGAAGGTGTATGGATTGCCGCCATTCGTACGACATCTATGCCTATTTCGACAAGTATCAACTGGACAATTATCGGTACTAGTCCAGGATCTTTGGGAAATACAAACTCCAGTTCAAGCCAGCTCACAGGCAGTAATTGCGGTTCTAGATAGAACATGAACCAAATCGGAAGCAAGAACACGGATGCTATCATTGCTAGTAAACGAACCCAGCGCAAATAAGCACCGACAATCGGTTTCTGTCGATATTCTTCTGCATGCTGTACATGGTGAAATAGTGTTGTGGGAGCAATGATAACACTAGGTGATGTATCTGTGAAAATGAGTATATGGCCTTCTAATAAATGTATGGCTGCAACATCAGGCCGTTCTGTGTAACGTACTAGTGGAAATGGATTCCAATTATGCTTGAAAACAAATTCTTCGATCGTTTTATCAGCCATTGGTACGCCGTCAATATCGATGCTTTGTAGTTGTTCTCTGATCTTCTCAATCAGCTCGGGATCAGCCACATCCTCTAAATAGGAAATGACGACATCTGTTTTCGATCTTCTGCCAATTTGCGTGTATTCCATTCTTAGTGAGGGATCACGTAATCTTCGACGGGTAAGAGCTGTGTTAAAAACGAGCGTTTCCGTATAACCATCACGTGCACCACGAACCACGCGTTCATTATCTGGTTCAGCAGGTGTGCGAGCAGGATATGTTCTAGCGTCAATAATGAGCGCTTCATTAGATCCTTCAGTTAATAAGACTAGTGGTCCTGATAAGACAGCGGTAACGATCTGTTCGACATTCGTTGTCTTATCTACTTCTAAATAGCCGATATATTTATGGAGTAACTTATGAACAGCATCAGTTGTCAACTCGTCATTATGAAGTGTTGATAAATTGATCGTAATCAAATTCATAATGTCATCTTTTGCAAAACCGTCGACAAAGAAAAGCGCAAATTTTTTACCGCCGTAATCTAATTCACGATGAATGACATCAAAGCTTTTATCAACACCTAAGGCAGTTTTTAAATAGGTAACGTTATCGCTCAGTTCAGTTGTAAGCTTGATCATTGATAATACCTCCAGATGGAATGGACTTACAAACAACTAGCTTTTTTAAGTTATATCCATTATCGAGGTACTTAAATCAATTCTAAATTTATTTGTAATAATTTTGAATTTTATGTTATATTTTCAATGTGAGGAGATGTACATTTAATTTGAAGGGTTGGGTGATTGAGTATGTTGAAAGAAATGGTAGCTTACTTGCAAGGTAATAGGGATGTTCTTGCTTTAGTTGGTAATGGACAAGCTTCATTAATAGGTGTTACAACTATAGAGCAAAAGGCGCTTATTGAAGTAATCAGCGGCAATAAACAGAGCACGATTACTCCCAAGTCAATTTGGTTGTAATGGAGGATTAGATGTCTAGAACTAGGATTTACAGCATTATGATGCTACTAATTGCGGCTCTAGTTGTCGCAGTTGTATTCATTAATGTGTCACTAAATACAATATATATCGGAGTCGATCTCAATAAAACATCCGAGGGGAAATGGATTGTAAGCTACACAGATCGACAAGGCTGGGGCGCACATAATGGTATTAGAGTTGGTGATCAGATGCTGCAAATCGACGGAGCCAATCCTGACCAACATTCGACAATTAAATTTAACTCGATTGAACAAGCAAAAAGCATAGAAGTAATCCGTGATGGTAGGCATATTATTGTTTCTGTTGACGAAGATTTCAATTCAACTAAAGCGCGCAATAATTTGAGAATTCCAATTATTATTTTCCTCGTACTCTATCTTTTTTCCTTATTTCTCTTTATTAAAGCAAGGAAAGATAGCTCGGCGCATTTATTGATATTGTTTTTTATGACAACTGCATTATGCTATCTAGGCAGCATGCCATCCGGGATGAGATTTGCTTACGCACAAGTATTCGTCGCAATAGCTTTAACCTTGGTTCCGATTCTACTTTTAAATTTTTTGTACAGCTATTTTATAAAATACAATATTAAAGTGTTGAATCCTAAATTGATCTACGGTTTCTATGGGATAAATTCATTGTTTTTTATATTTGTAGTTGCATCTATATACACAGACTTTGGATACAAGGTTCATCCATCTTTGGTAGCTAACGGATCATTGCTGCTTTTTTCATTCGGTTATATCTATATGATTTATATTTTAGTAACTAGATATATTCAATTTCGTAAGACGATTTATAATCCGATCTTTAAATACATGATTATCGGGAATTTACTATCTTTCTTTCCCTTTATATTCTTGTATGCTTTGCCACGATTATTGTTTAATGAAATCTTCTTATCAGCCTACGTTGCCGCAATCGGTTTACTTCTATTTCCAATTGTGTATGTCTATTTAGTTGTATCTAAGAAACTGCTAGATATTGATTTTATAATTGATCGTTTACGTTATTATTGTTGGTTTGCAATACTACCATCTCTTATTATTTCTTTAAGCCTATTTTTATTTGTAGATTTCAGTAGATTTACATTAGCCCACTTTCTCTTCGCTTTCATTATCGTCTATATCATGATTGTTATTCTGTTGTACGTGAAGGAAAGATTGGAATCACCTTTGAACACGACTCCTTTCAAGAAGAAACTGAACTTTCAGCTAAGTTTAAATCAGTTCTCTGAGCAAATTAGGAAGGTTAATAAGCAAGCTGATTTAGAAGATTTAATCATACAAGAAGTAACAAGAATGCTCCCTATTTCGTCAGCAGCTATTATAGAAGTGGATAATGAATATCAATGCGTAGAGATTCGAAAAGAAAGCAATCAACTACCGGATGTTAAGTTTATAGAATTAACGAACCAGACGAGTAGGACGCATGAAATTGGTGAGCTCCTTAACTTGAATATAGGTATTTGTATACTAATTGGTAAGAAGCAGAAGACGCATTACTTACTGTGGATTGATAATAAGCAGAATCGTATGAAATACAATCCGGATGAACTCATATGGCTGCGAACACTAGCCAATTATATTGGGATCGTATATGAGAACCTGGATATGTTAGCAGGTATTATTTCGGAGTTTGAACTTAGAAATGGGCAAGATTCTCCAGCCTGGGTATCACGACTCGTCTTTCGACTAGCAGAGAATGAAAGACGTCGACTTGCTTCGGATTTGCATGATTCGGCCTTACAGGATCAATTGTTATGGTATCGAAAATTTGAAGATATTTTGTATGATAATAACTTTCCAATTGATGTTCGCATTCGTATGGAAGAGATTAAAGAAGGACTGCTTGATGTTATTCATCAGATCAGGCAGACATGTAATGAGCTTCGACCACCGTTTCTTAAAGAAATGGGAGCTGTCGAAGCAATTGATCAACTATGCGTTAATGCTGGATTGAATGCAAATTTTAATATTGAATTTGAACATGATCAGCTTGATTTGAAATTAGATGATGAATATGTACTGATGTTCTATCGTATTACACAAGAGTTATTACGTAATACAATGAAGCATGCATCAGCTACTGAGGTAGAACTAGTAATTCGGAATGATGATAAGACAATCACATACGAATATGTAGATAATGGCGTTGGAATGGATTTAGTTCATTCCAAATCCACCTCCAAAAACATGGGAATATCGGGTATCCGCGAACGAGTCGCAAGCTTGAACGGAGAGACCATATTTCAATCAGCAATAGGAGCGGGATTCAAGGTAACGGTCATTCTACCGATCATGTAATAGACAAGCAAAGAGCGCGTTCACCCTATATCTTGAGAACGCGCTTCTTATATCATACTTACATTAAAGTTTCCCATTCTGCATATAGTTGTTCAAGCTCAGCCTTCTTGCTATCGATAAGAGCTGTTTTCTCACCTACTAGTAAATAGTCATTGAAGACGGCTGGATCTGTTAGTTCTGTTTCTAAAGCAGTTAACTCAGATTCAATTCGAGCTATTTCAGCCTCGAGTGCTTCAATTCGCCGTTGCCTGGTTCGTTCTTCTCGCTTCGACTGCTTGTTCGCCTCGAAATCTCCTCGCTTCTCTTCCGTAACTCCTGCTGCATGACTAGAACTATTCGCAGATTGAGCATTGCTTCGTCGATCATTCTCCTGTATTAGCCGCTGTGCTTCCATATCAGCAAGTTCTGCTTTTTTCTCGACATAATCATCGTAGTTGCCAAGATAGTCTGTTATACCATCAGGAGTCATCTCCATGATATGCTCTGCCATTTTGTTGAGGAAATAACGGTCATGTGAAATGAATAATAAGGTACCTTCATAATCCATGAGTGCAGACTCCAAAACTTCTTTGGAGTAAAGATCCAAATGGTTGGTCGGTTCATCTAAGATTAGCACATTTGCTTTCTGTAGCATTAGTTTAGCTAGAGAGACACGAGCTTTCTCGCCTCCACTTAATGAGCGCACTTTCTTAAAAACATCTTCGCCAGAAAATAGGAAATTACCAAGAGTCGTACGTATTCGTACTTCATCTAGATGGGGGAATGTATTCCATACTTCCTCTAGAACACTATTATTTGGATTTAGATGTGTTTGTTCTTGATCATAGTATCCAATACGCACATTGGTACCCCAATCGACTATACCTTGATCTGCTGTATGTTGATCTATTAGAGTACGTAATAGTGTGGTTTTACCTATTCCATTAGGGCCAAGTAGGGCTGCAGTTTCGCCGCGCTTCATGGATAATGAAAGATGTTTAGCCAATGTTTTACGTGTTACTCCTTCACCAACAGATATGGATAATCCGCGAACGTTCATAACATCGCGCCCTGATGGCTGTTCAACCTCGAATGTGAAAGAAGCGCGCTTCAGATTGCCCATAGGCATGTCCATGCGATCCATTTTATCTAATGCTTTACGTCGACTTTGTGCTCGTTTAGTTGTGGATGCTCGAACGATATTGCGTTGTACAAACTCTTCTAATCGAGCAATTTCATCTTGTTGCTTCTCAAAATGCTTCATTTGTATTTCATAATCAGCCTCTTTGAGCTCGATAAAACGCGTATAATTGCCTGTATATCGTTTGGATGTCGTACGTTCAATTTCATAAATACTTGTTACTAGTGCATCTAAGAAATAGCGATCATGTGAAACGACAAGAATTGAGCCAGGATAGGAGCGCAGATAGCTTTCAAGCCAGGTCAGAGTTGAGATATCCAAGTGATTCGTAGGCTCATCGAGAATAAGCAAATCTGGTTCTTCAAGCAACATTTTGGTAAGTGCCAGACGAGTTTTCTGCCCGCCGCTTAGCGTTCCAATTAAAGTGTCCGGAGGCATTTGACTAAAGCCCATACCGTGTAAAATACCACGTATTTTCGCTTCAAATTCATAGCCGCCATGCTTTCGGAACCATTCGGATTTCGCATCGTATTTTTCGAGGATAAGTGTGTATTGCTTTTCATTTGCATGGATAACCGGATCCGCCATTTGTTCCTCTAATCCGCGGAGTTCCTTCTCAGCTTCTATTAGCGATGTAAATACAGATAGCATTTCTGCACGGATCGTTTGATCTACACGTAATCCTGAGTTTTGTCGAAGATAGCCAATTCTTGTTTCCTTAGATTTGAATATATCCCCCGAATCATAAGGTATTTCCCCGGCAATAATCTGCAGGAGGGTTGACTTGCCTGCGCCATTGACGCCTACCAGACCAATTCGTTCCCGTTCTTCAATCTGTAAGGATATATTTGATAATATGGTTGTGACACCATAGCTTTTGGACACACCACTTACTTGCAATAGCATAATGCTGTAAACCTCCTAATTCTATTCAGTCTATTCAGCAAGAAGAAACGGCTTCACCGTTCTCAACTAATTGACGAGAAATTTGGGTACCTCATGACAACAGTTTACAGGAAAATGTGTGAAATCAAAAGAGTCAACGTTTTCTTCACATAATCTTGATATGTTGCTAAAGCTTTATCTCTAGAAGTTGGGACACAAAGCACAATATGGTACAATAGAAGCAATAAAGTCTACTAATGGAGAATGAAACTCACAATGAACATGTACCGACGTAAAATAGAAATGCGAGAGCGAATTGAAGCGAAACGAGGCGGCCTTGTATATGAGGAGCGTCAAATCAAAGAGAAGTTGATTGTTTCTGAACTAATCAAGGTGTGCATAGATACGTTCGGAGAATCGGATGATGGAATTCTGATGACTTATATGCCATTTCGCAGTGAAGTGGATATAACGCCTGTTATGGAATGGTGTTGGTCAAAGAATATAGGTGTTGTTGCACCTAGAACAGTTAAGCAGACAAAGCAAATGATTCTACATGAAGTTAAGGGCTATAATGATTTCTCGGTAGGTGGATGGGGGATTCGTGAGCCACTAACATCACTTCCTGTTATATCTGATTTGTCCTCTATTCGGATGATTCTTGTTCCTGGACTTGCCTTTGATCACAAAATAGCAAGACTCGGATATGGGGGCGGTTATTATGACCGTTTCTTTAAACGGTTCGGAGAGAATGGGCTCAGGGAGCCCTTATTAGTGGCTGCAGCGTTCGATTTACAAGTTGTTCCCGAAGTACCTATTTCGTGGAATGATGTTAATATGGATTATCTAATAACAGAATCATTGCAGCTTCGAGTGCAATCCAAATAAAATAAATAAGAATATGAGGTGAAACGATGGCAGATTCAGAATTCACACATTTGAATGAGCAGGGACGAGCACGGATGGTTGATGTGTCAGATAAAGAAGTCACGAAACGTGTGGCGACTGCAAGAACGACTCTGACTATGAGTCATACAACACTTCATTTAATCAAGCAAGGACGTATGAATAAGGGAGATGTGCTAGCAATTGCTCAAGTAGCAGGTGTAATGGCAGCCAAGAAAACATCAGAATGGATTCCACTCTGTCATCCCATTCCACTTACGGGTATTAATATTGTATTTGACGACAATGACAGTAACGAATTATATATAGAAGCAACAGTTCGAACTACAGGTGTAACAGGTGTCGAGATGGAGGCACTAACAGCTGTTTCAGCTGCAGCTCTTACCGTGTATGATATGTGTAAGGCTGTTGAAAAAGAAATTATGATCGGACCAACGATGCTAATTATGAAAACCGGTGGTAAAAGTGGAAGTTATCACAAAATAGATACTATTTCTTCATCATAAATTTGTTACATTAGAATTGGGGGCTGAATCGATGCACTGGAAGGTAGCGATATTGACAGTTAGTGATCGAGGTTCTCGAGGTGAGCGAGAAGATACAAGTGCTCAAGTGATTCGAGAATTAGTCGAAGAAGAATTAATGGGAGATATCATTGAATATCGAATCGTACCTGACGAGACTGACGAGATTATGGCAGCACTCATCGAGATGTCCGATTATTTTGAAGCGGATTTGATTATTACAACGGGAGGAACAGGACTTAGCCCACGTGATGTAACACCTGAAGCTACACTTGCTGTAATCGAACGGGATGTTCCCGGTATGGCAGAAGTCATGCGGATGAAGTCGATGGATAAGTCGCCAAGATCGATTCTATCGCGTGGTGTAGTTGGGATACGAGGTAAATCACTCATTATGAATTTGCCTGGTTCTCCAAAAGGCGTAATGGAGAACTTAGCCACAGTTATGGAAGTTCTACCTCACGCATTAAATATTCTTACGGGCGTAACAAAGGAACATAATGATGAAAGCTAATTCTATGCTAAGAGAAGTTAAGGTTGAGGAAGCGGTCGGGATGATTCTTTCACATGATCTGACACAGATTATCCCAGGACAATTCAAAGGACGATTGTTCGCTAAAGGACATGTCATTCGCGAAGAAGATATACCCTCTTTACTGTCTATTGGCAAGGAACATATCTATGTAATGGATTTACAATCAGGCTACATACATGAGGATGAAGCAGCGCTTCGAATGGCACAAGCGATTGCAGGTGATCGAATTAAGCTGACCCAGCCACACGAAGGTAAAGTAATGCTTAAATCAACAATGCATGGTCTCGCTAAGGTGAACAAACGATTTATAGATGAAGCCAATCAATTAGACCAAGTTGTTATCTCTACGATTAAGACGAATACGGTCGTTAAACCGGAGCAATCTCTTGTCGGTACACGTGTCATTCCCTTGATCATTGAGGAAGCGCAGGTTGCATCGGTTGAGCAAATTGCAAGGCGGTATGCAGATCTAGGAGAAACATTAGTTTCAGTTAAACCATTTCTCAAGCTACGTGTTGGGTTAATTACAACAGGCAGTGAAGTTTACAAAGGCCGAATAAAGGACAAATTCGGTCCTGCTGTCAAAGCCAAGGTTAATGAGCTGGGCTCTGAAGTCATTGACCAACTATATACCACTGATGATTGTGATCAGATTATTGAGGCTATTCGGCATTTTGAGAGACTAGAAGTTGATCTTATTTTGCTCACCGGAGGTATGTCGGTTGATCCTGATGACCGTACACCGGGAGCAATTAGAGCATCAGGTGCTCGTGTCGTTTCGTATGGGACGCCTATGCTGCCTGGTTCAATGTTAATGATCGCTTATCTTGGATCAATCCCAGTTATGGGATTACCAGGCTGTGTCATGCATGATCAGTATACTTCATTTGATGTGTTTCTACCGCGGATTTGTGCAGGTGAAACGATTAGTAGAGAAGAAGTGACTGTACTTGGCTATGGAGGATTAATGTAGTTAATTTATTGAATCGATTGATGATTCTTATAGAGGAAGAGACGTGAGATTATGGGTATCGGTTTATCAGAATATTTGTTAATTGCTGTCGTATTATTGATTTTATTTGGTCCTAAGAAACTACCAGAGATGGGCCGTGCATTAGGTAGAATGATTCGTGAATTTAAGAACAGTGCGCAAGGAATTCTGGATGATGAAGATGATTCCGCTTCCAAGCCAAAACCTGCAGCAACAGAGCCAGCAGTTCCTGTGAACGTGGAAGAAAAGAAATATAGGAATACGGATTCTAGACGCTTACCGGATTAATTGTTAATCATTTTAATTAAGGGCTAGGTATCGTGTACTTGACTTATAAATTGCAGGAATTCGAATGTGAAGGAAGTAGGTGTAGCTTTCATGGAACTAAATCAAAAAACAGACCTCGTAGAGCACTTGGGAGAATTACGTCGTCGTGTGATGTGGGTGGCACTTATTCTTGTGATCGGAATGGTTGGAGGAATTGCTGTCGCTAAGCCCGCTATCTTATTTATGCAGAATGTTCCACCTGCAAACGGGATGAGTTGGCATGCATTCTCCCCGTGGGATAATTTACGTCTGTATATGAGCTTTGCTTTTGTAATCGGATTCCTAGTTACACTACCCGTTTTGTTGTATCACTTGTGGGCTTTCGTTAGCCCAGGATTGAGCGTCAGGGAGCGTAAATCAACTCTACTCTATTTACCTTTTGCCGTATTACTTTATTTGCTTGGACTTGCTTTCGGGTTGGGCGTTGTGTTTCCGCTCGCATTTCATTTCTCAACTTCGCTTGGTTCTAGCTTGAATATTGAAGAAACGTTTGGCGCAGCACAGTATTTTTCATTCATGTTCAATATCGTCATTCCTATTTCGATTATTTTTGAGTTGCCAATTGTCGTGATGTTTCTGACGAAACTGAGAATATTAAATCCTACTCGGCTTATTAAGCTTCGTCGTATTGCATACATGGCACTTGTCGTGATAGCAGCCATCATAACGCCGCCTGATGCGATATCAATGATTCTTGTATTTGTACCGATGATCATCTTGTATGAATTTTCCGTTTACTTATCTCTATTTATTTATCGTAAACAATTGATTGGCGATTTAGAAAGAGAGCAGGCATTTAATGCTGAACAGATGTAATTTACATAACCGAAGGTATTGTCTATAGGAATTGGACATAGTTTCGGTTTTTTTCTTTCATAACTTCTTATCAAAATACTTGCAAAAGTCACCAGAAATCAGTATCATAAAAAGTGTTGTTAGCACTACATAGCTTTGAGTGCTAAAGTTCTAAAAAAATCCAATAAACCCATTTAATTAAAGGAGGCAATTTTCCATGATCAAACCGTTAGGTGATCGCGTAGTCATTGAAGCTGTTGCTAAAGAGGAGACTACTGCAAGTGGTATCGTTCTTCCAGATACAGCAAAAGAAAAACCACAAGAAGGTAAAGTTGTTGCTGTAGGTAGCGGCACACTTAAGGACGGAGAGCGTCTTCCACTTGAAGTTAAAGAAGGGGATCGCATTATTTTCTCCAAATATGCAGGAACTGAAGTGAAATTCGAAGGACGCGAGCTACTTATTATGCGCGAAAGCGACATTCTTGCGATTTTAGCCTAATATAGCGCAAAATAAGATTCAATTTATTGGTCTACTATTGTAGACCGCTTAGATGGAATCTATAACGACCATATATGATAACTCCGAAGGATGAACTTCGGGTAAAATTTGAGGAGGTTCTTGACGATGGCAAAGGATATTAGATTTAGTGAAGACGCACGCCGTGCAATGCTTCGTGGTGTTGACGCTCTTGCGAATGCAGTTAAAGTAACTTTAGGACCAAAAGGACGTAACGTTGTTCTTGAAAAAAAATTCGGTAGCCCATTAATTACTAATGATGGTGTTACAATTGCTAAAGAAATCGAGCTTGAAGATGCATTCGAGAACATGGGTGCACAGCTTGTTAAAGAAGTTGCAACTAAAACGAATGATGTAGCTGGTGACGGTACAACTACAGCAACTGTTCTTGCTCAAGCGATGATTCGTGAAGGCTTGAAGAACGTAACAGCTGGCGCAAACCCTATGGTTGTTCGTAAAGGGATTGACAAAGCAGTTCGTGCAGCAGTTGAAGAATTACAGAAAATTGCTAAGCCAATCGAAAGCAAGCAATCCATTGCACAAGTTGCAGCGATTTCTGCAGCTGATGAAGAAGTTGGCGAATTGATCGCTGAAGCTATGGAAAAAGTTGGTAAAGACGGTGTTATCACTGTTGAAGAATCCAAAGGCTTTGCAACTGAGCTTGAAGTTGTAGAAGGTATGCAATTTGACCGTGGATACAACTCACCATACATGATTACGGATACAGATAAAATGGAAGCTGTTCTAGACAGCCCATACATATTAATCACTGACAAGAAGATCACAAACATTCAAGAAATTCTACCAGTTCTTGAGAAAGTTGTTCAATCCGGTAAACAACTTCTAATCATCGCTGAAGATGTTGAAGGTGAAGCACAAGCAACTCTAGTTGTGAACAAACTTCGTGGCACATTTACTTGCGTGGCTGTTAAAGCACCTGGATTCGGCGATCGTCGTAAAGCAATGCTACAAGATATCGCTGCATTAACTGGCGGTCAAGTGATCACTGAAGAGCTTGGTCTTGATTTGAAATCCGCAACTGTTGACCAACTTGGTAGCGCACGTCAAATTCGCGTAACTAAAGAAAACACAATCATCGTTGACGGTGCTGGTGCGAAAGCAGATATCACAGCACGTGTGAACCAAATTCGCGCACAACTGGAAGAAACAACTTCCGAGTTCGATAAAGAGAAACTACAAGAGCGTCTTGCTAAGCTTGCAGGCGGCGTAGCGGTAGTTAAAGTTGGTGCAGCTACTGAAACTGAGTTGAAAGAGCGTAAATTGCGTATTGAAGACGCATTGAACGCAACTCGTGCAGCTGTAGAAGAAGGTATCGTATCCGGTGGTGGTACAGCTCTAGTGAACGTATACGCTGCAGTTGCAGCAGTAAACGCAGTATCCGCTGATGAGCAAACAGGTGTGAACATCGTTCTTCGCGCTCTTGAAGAGCCAGTTCGCATTATCGCAACGAATGCAGGTCAAGAAGGCTCGGTTATCGTTGAGCGCTTGAAGAAAGAAGCAAACGGCGTAGGCTACAATGCTGCTACTAACGAATGGGTTAACATGATCGAAGCGGGTATCGTTGACCCTGCTAAAGTTACTCGTTATGCACTGCAAAACGCAGCATCCGTTGCAGCTATGTTCTTAACAACTGAAGCGGTTATCGCTGATAAACCTGAAAAGAATGCACCAGCTATGCCTGACATGGGCGGCATGGGTGGAATGGGCGGTATGATGTAAGAATAGCTCTCAAGCCCTTATACAGTAAGGGTTTAGTGCGAGGACTTACTCAATATTTAACATTTATTTAACGGAGAGGTTTCTCATGAGTTCACTGAACTTGTGGGAAGCCTCTTTTTTCTTTGTTTTTGTCACATGGAGATATACGCTATTTGTGGTGTCATCATCCTTATGGCCAAGCCCATGGTATCTTGTAACGGAACGCCAGCCTCAGCTAATAACGAGCAATGAGAGTGTCTTAATGAGTGAGGTGTGAGCTCATGATTTAAACCTGCTAGCTTTAATATTCGAGTCATGCGGTTTTCATCCTTTTTGATGTAGATCGGGTAACCGTGTTTTTTAACCAAATCAACAAATACAAAGTCGTGGTTATGATACGTCTTCTGATGCCTCATCTTGACTTCGTTTTGTATAGCCAGATGCTTCTCCAACTCATTGAACACAATGGGATCAAGCTCAATTTTTCTTTCGGAAGTAATTGTCTTAGGTGGGAGCTACGTATACTTTAATACATTGTTGATGGGGTTATAGTATGTTTTGGTGATACTTAAAGTAAACTCGTCCGCATTGAAATCCGACTTCTTGAGAGTGCATAGCTCACCGTCACGAATATCGCTATATGCGAGAGTCAAAAATATGAGGTAATCCCCATCGAGACCATGTTTCTGTGCAGTCTTTAGAAATAATGCCAACTCTTCCTTTTCTAGAAACTTTGGTATCTCTTTCTTGCTCTCGATTTCCTCCACGGTTCTTTGAGGCCTGGGAAGGGTAGCATATTGAATAGGATCCAGCTTAATCACGTCGAGCTCAACCGCCTTTTTAAAGATCATCAACCGAGTGGCTTTTTACATATCTAAGAGGAAAATCCTTCCTTGTGTCGAAGTATGGCTTAAGGAGGATGATAAAATGTCTGAAGAAAACCGCACAGTAGTAGTAACATTTACATTAATTAATGGGACGCAGAAACAAGCTAAATTCTATGAAAAAACAAAGCGAGAAGTTATGGAGTTAGTATTGGAAAGAGGTAGTCACAGGATATTTCCGCATGAAGATGCAGGGTTGATTTTCTTGGATAAAGTTTTATATATCGAATTTGAAGAATATTAAGCACCCAACGGTGCTTTTTCTTTTGAAGTCACTCTATTGAGTGGTTTTTCTAATGATATAGAGGAAAAACCTTGCTTGTGTCGAAGTATGGCGATAGGGGGCGATTTTATTGAGTAAAGTGAACATTTTTGAAGGTGTTAAATTACCTGATGGTTTATCTGCAAAACCTTTTTGGCTGCTGTTTGCTTCATTAATTACATGGGTTGTGATTGTCTCTATGTTCAGGAATAAATTAGGTAAGGCTGTAGGTACACTTGCATCTGTTGGAGCAATAATTATTATTGCGATATGGGGTTGGTATATGTTCTTTAAATAAAGAGGGAAAACCTTCCTAGTGTCGAATAGTGACACATATAGACAATGGGGACAAAAGGACGGTGATTGTATTAAATGGGACAAACGGACCAAATTAAAAAATGTTTCATTGTGACTCCGATAGGTGCAGATGATTCGCCTATACGAAGACAAGCTGACGGAGTTATTGATGCAGTAATAGAACCTATACTAAAAGATCTAGGTTATCAAGTGATTGTAGCTCATAGGATGAGCGAAGGAGGTTCAATTACACGACAGGTAATCGAGAATGTCTTAAATGCGGAGCTAGTTATTGCAAACCTAACAAATTTAAATGCCAACGTGATGTATGAGCTAGCAATAAGACATGCAGTAAGAAAACCAGTAGTCCAAATCTGTGAAAAAGGAACGCCATTACCTTTCGATATAAGTGAACAGAGAACTATATTTTATACAAATGACATCAAAGGTTCAGTTGAACTTTCCGACCAATTTAAAGGCATGGTAGAAAAAGCGTTAACAGATGTGATGCCAGATAATCCTATATATAGAGCTATTCAAAGTGAAAGTATCATACAAAGTGTGGATATTACAGACTCAGATAAATACTTGATTCAAAGGATGGATGATTTAGAAGCTAAAATTATGGGGGTAATTACATATAATAATCAAGACAATAATGTTAATGTCTCCTCTACTATAAGTTTTAATGAATATAAAATAATAGAGCGTATATTACATGAATGTTATAGCGAATTAGGTACATTGCCTTTCAAAGAAATTAAAATAAGATTATTTGAAAAGGGAATTGACGTAGAATCAATAATATTGAAAAGATTTATAGATAAAGTTGCAAAAGACATAAAAAAACAAGAGAATATTGGTTGAATAAGCACCATAACCGGTGCTTTTTCTTTTGCAGATACTCTTAATATTTATTTATCTAGCGGTGGTCAAACAACCCCCTCTACTGGTGGTCAAATAGCCCCCACTAGTGGTGGTCATTTGACCCCCCAAGAAAGAAAGAAAGAAAAAAGAAAAAAGATATATATATTATGTCGAACATTCTGTTCAACATGTAGCTATAAAAATAGATTAAAAGTCACTCTATAAATGAGTGGCTTATTTACGTTTAAGAGAGGAATGAATTAAATGCAATGTCTATATCCAAATGGAATGAAGCTAACAAGAGAACAGAAAGAAACAATTAACAACACATGGGAACGAGCGAAGGAACGCTTAATGAGGTTAGCTGAAGCTATCGGTAATGTATTTAAATCCATAGTTGATCGGATTGACTGGACTATGTTTCGAGTGATGGTGAACAGAAAGTATAAGACCGAACGGCAACATAAGAAGCACCAGAGAAAGCTAGAGCGCTTATTGGTCAGCCAGGTATTAGATCGCAGCCCGATGAGAAAAGTCAATCGGAGTTATTGTTAGGAGGGATGAACTTGAAGTGGTTAAAAGTTGATCAGACAGGAATAACCCTTTACGGAAGACTCGCAGAGTTCATATCTATTCTCACTGAGATCATCCCTGTTCTATTCGGGATATCTATAGTGCTCTCATTAAGTAGAGGTAGTTATGATGGTGCGATATTTATTGCACTCATGTGGATCGTGTGGTTATCGTGTAAACAAAAATGTTGGAGATGAAGCTTAGTGGATGAGAGTTAGATTATTAGGGATCAATTGCTCTCACACTATATGAGCTTCATACAAGCATTTTAGAACACATGTTCTATTCGGATGATACATTGGTCGTCCTTAGTAGTTAGAAGCTTACAGTGAGCCTGTCAGAGCCTTCACGGGTCCTTCTGACGAATAAATTACACTGCGGGTGCTTGCGAGCCCGAAAACCCTCTAGATTTCAATTTCAAAATTCACTTTCGCTTTCTCTTTGGGGTTACCCAATCGGAAGCTTCTTTAATTCCCGCTTCGAATTAATACCTATAATTTAGATAGGTTGAATATGGAGATAAAAGCGAAAGTACGGTATGTAATTAAAACGAAAGCTTCAATTCGTCCCTCCTTTGTACCACGCATAAAATGATTCCTTTGGAATCTTTATTTTCCTACCAACCCTAACGTGATGGATCGTGCCCGACCGTACTAAAGCATATGCTTGATTAATGCCGCATCCTAAGATTTTCCTGATATCAGATACCTCAAGTGTATCTTTCTCGAAATCTTCCTTATTGGTTTTTAACAAAGTCATAACCTCAACTCAGCTCCTATTTTTCTGCATAATTCCAGTTAAAGCTTCTTAATAAAAAGCCTGCTAACGGATATTCTTATAAATGGTCCAGATGTTCGGCGATTGAAATAAAGTGTGTTAACTATTCTTGATGCTACAGGTCAGTTGTAAGCTAGCTGATACTCACACACACTCCTACCCAAAAGACCCATGAGTCATTTGAGCTCCATTATTTATCTGATTTGATTTCTTGTCCATAGTTATCACTCCTTTTTGCAATTACTATACCATTATTTGGGAATTTGTCGAAACCTATGATATTTTCGTAAAGGAAAGCTGATTTGAGAAGGTGAATTTACATATAAGCCTGATCGAAAGGATGGACCATATGAAATATCATTTGATGCTACAGCAAGCAGCTAAAGAAGGAAGTAGACTCCATATAATCACTCAAGATGGTGAAAATGTAATTGGTTTTGCGGAACAGTATTTAAATGGTTACATCAAGTTGAGACTTAGAGATGGACTAATTTATATATCGCATAATGAGATTGTGAAGCTATTTAAAACAAAGTGATCTGCAAAAATTCCTACTAACCTTTGTTATCTGCAAACATTTGAGGGTTGTGATTTCGAGCCCAAAAACGTTGTTAATGTATGCAGGAAAATGTAACAACATGCCGAATTGTAATACATCAGATCTAAGGGATGGCAATGTTTAAGCGTCATTAACTTTAGTAAAGCGAATTATTTAAAAATTAAATTTTTAAAATTGTTATACTTAAAATAATAGGAGTGATTTTTTTGGACAAAGAGGAGTTTGAAGATGCGGAATATGACGTAAGTGGAAATAAAGCATTTAGTGGTAATTTCTTCTTGATTCCCCTTACTATGATGATAGTAGCAATAGAAAATAATTCAATGTGGCCTGTTATTTATACCGTTATTGCCCTTGTGATTATTGGGTTAATCTATCGTTACATTCATTTATTTATTTTAGATTGTATACTTGCGTTATTGTTTACCTCTTATTGGATTTATGCTGGTTGGTATGCAGGAAATGGTTTATTAGAGGAGGGTGTCGACGGTGCAAATTATGGAGGATTATTGTTTGGGCTACTAATTGGCCTCTTATTAAATAGGGTACATCTCAAAAGAATATTTAGAAGATAATAATCTTGGTATTTTCCCTACTAACCTTAATTGGTCGGTAGGGATTTATTTAAGTATAGCTTTTTTGAAAAAGTTCATGAATTGGGTAATGTAAAAGTTTAACAGCGGAAAATTATGTATTGTAGTACAATGAATTTATAAAAAGTGATTATAAGGTGAAATAAATACAAATGATCGGAGTCGGTCCCTTGAATAAACATGAATTTAAGGATGCAATGCATGAATATGAATCGCAAAAAGCTGATACAGCGCTCTTAATATCTCAATTCTTTTTCATTCCAATGATTATATTCTGGATTGGAACTGAAACAAAAACAATGGTACCATTCCTCATTAGTCTGGCAGCTTCAATAATAATGTGGTTAGCACAACGTTTTATTAATTTGGGTGTAATTAAATCTATAGTCGGATTGGTTTTTACGTTATTTTGGGGCACCTCTGGTGGCGCTATTGGATACGGAGTTAATTTAGAATATGAAGTATATGGCGCAGAATATGGACTATTAGTAGTTGGTTTATTGTTGGGATATTGGGTAAATGCGACTTGGTTAACAGCGATATTTAGAAGAAGATAACCTAGGCATACTTTTTGACTGGGTTATTTTTTTGTCTTGAAATAAGAACTTGTGTTCTTGTATAATAGACGAAATAATCTTATACAGGAGCAAATACCATGAAACAAACAACTAAAAGGAATAGAAGTAGCTCATGCAATTTTGGTTCACACAGAAAAAAGAGGAAACGCCCCAACAGTGAAAGAGTTAGGAAAAACACTTGGATATAGTACTCTCTCGTCCTTATATGGACAATTAGATCGTTTACATGAAAACGGGACTATTAGTTGGGGAGAAGGTCAGATTAAGACTGTTCAAGTTCTGCAACCAGATTTAGTAAAAGAAGAATACAAAACTCACATGAAAAAACATGAAGAGATTTATTCAAATTATTAATATTAATGATTAGGTAACGAGAAAGAACAAAAGAGCAAGAGGGGCGTGATTCCCTCATTGCTCTTTTTATAATTGAATTGCTTCAGGGCTAATCATTTCCAACCTTCGAGAATATAAATTAAAGGTTGTTTCAATTCGTGAGTGTCTCAATCGCTCTTGAATCAAAAATCGATCTACAATTTTTCCAACTCGCTAGCAAGGGGAGTTTATCGTCAAGTTGACGTGAAGGTATTCCTAATCTTATGATCCCCTTACAACGTTGTTAGAATGTGGTCATGTTAAATATTTAACAAAAATTTAACGCGGTCATAGTCTCGCATGTAATATAAGGTTAATAATATTACACATTAAACGTGAAAATCCCTTATATAGCGAGGTTTCTTCAAAAACTATTAACGATGTTACAGAGTATACCTTCATGGGCGGCATGATGTAATAAGGGGCTTTAACCCCTTATATATCAAGTGTTTCCGCTAGCGGAAACGCTGTTTGGCAACATTTTGGTCACATCGAAATAAAAAAGGCTTCTCACGAGTTCGAATTCGAACTTGGTGAGAAGCCTTTTTGTTACCACAAAAAAATATAGGGTTTGCAAGCTGTGTGGAAACATAAATCATTATGGGAGATAAAAACTATCTCTATTGCAAAATTTATACATAGTCGCATGGAAGTTGAACGTTCCCCTCAAGGTCAATGTACTTCCGAATCGTCCGTTGCATCTCTTTTCAGTAAATAATGTTCGATGAATTAGTACTATGAAATTTAAAAATGAGCTTTATATTAGTTATACTAGTGTATAATCCTCAAAAGAGCTAGCTTCTTGATTATTGCTATATAACTTGCTAGTATAGTAACTGTAGCTTGGTGAACTTGTAGCAGGAATATTTCCAAGAAAGTACACTTGGATCCTAATACGTTTCGAAAGTAACTTGAGCGTGTCACAAGCATCCTTGGTTATTCCAAGGTTGCTTTTTTGCTATGCATATAAAAAAGACAAGACAGGAGTAGTAGGAATTATGAAAAAAATGAAGTTAGCATTTCTAGGCTGCGGATATTTAAATGAGATTGTTGCAACTGCTTTACATAACGGTTATCTTCCGGAATATGAGCTTGTTGGTGCAATGGGCAGGAATCCTTTACGGACAGAGGCTTTTGCCGAGCGCCATGACTGCAAGCCTTGCCATAGTATAGAGGAGCTTTTGGCACTAGATCCGGATATTATTGCAGAGGCTGCCTCTCCTCAAGCAGTAAGAGAGTACAGCGAAACAATTTTAAAAGGCGGATCCAACTTGGTAGTATTGTCTATTGGGGCTTTTGCGGATGCTGAGCTATATAACCGAGTAAAAGCAACCGCAGCAGAGCATAATACAAAGGTTTATATTGCAAGCGGTGCAGTTGGCGGTTTTGATGTTCTCCGTACTGCAGCCCTAATGAGCCCAATCAATGCAACAATGACATCTAAAAAATCATTACGTTCCTTGTTTTACACTCCGCTCTTTAAAGAAGAGCTAATGAATATTACAGAGCCAGAGCAAGTCTTTAGCGGAAATACGAAAGAGGCTATTGAAATGTTGCCGTTTCACTTTAATGTGGCAGTTGCCACAGCACTTGCCAGTGCCGGCCCTGAACAGACAATTTTGAATATCGATGCAGTTCCCGGCTTTAGAGGGGATGAATATAAGATCGAAATTGAAGGAGAAGAAGTAAAAACGGATCTTAATATTTATTCCAGAACATGTAACATTGCTGGCTGGAGTGTAGTTGCAGTGTTGCGAAATATCGTATCACCAATTGTATTTTAACGGTCGCCATAGCGGCTAATTCAGCAAAAATCGTAAAAATCCATTGAAATGCACATAATAGGCTCTGCTACTACAGTTAAAAATCCAGAGTGTGCAAAAACATCGAAATAAGCTCTGTCGCAACCGTTAAAGTAAATATACTTGTAACCACTCTGTGGTATTTTGACCACACAATGACCACATTTTGACCACGAACTCATCGGAAGTATCATTCTCAGCAACACATAATGTACAAATTTACTTTAAACATTGGATTTAATAGATCGATAATGCAGCAAAAAACTCAATAATCTAATTAAGAAGGCCTTTCATCAATTCACTGAATTGTTGAGAGACCTTTTTTATTAGGTGAGGTTACTAAGATTCTTTTTTCACCCATAAAGGTCCTGTTACATACCAAATAACAGTAACAATACCGAATCCAGGCAATGCTTCGAAAGTGTTATATGCTTCTCCGGTTATTGAAAGTATAATATAAAAAACGCCCATAACTATTAGATAAATTAGTACAGCAAGCAGCCATTTTTTAAAGTAATACATTTCATAGTGGTAATCTTTTTTCTTGTTTGTTTTAACTCTATTAATTTTATTATCCAACCATTCAATAATCGTTTCTCCAAATGCTAATGTTACACCTAAATAAATACCAGACAAACTATGACTATAAGAAAAAGGTTCACCGATTAATAGTGAGACAATATTAAAAATAATTAATAGCAAATCGTCTACAGGAATAAGTATTAAGAAAAGCTTCCCAAGTGGTATTATCCCCTTTAAGTAGACACTCAAAAAAACCGTCATGTTATCATGAGGGTTGGGAGTGACTCTTGGAGGGGATATTTTTATGGCTAAAAAAGGACAATCATTTCAAACATATACAGAAGAATTCAAACTGAAGGCGGTCAAAG
>NZ_JBFULK010000021.1:0-85071 GCF_056400365.1 Paenibacillus sp. P5_B5 | reverse complement strand
GAAACAGTGACCAGTTTTCCACCAACGTGATTTGCTAAAGCATAGCATTGCTTTTTAAAATGGCTAATGTCTACCAATGATTCATCGATTTCCGAGTTATAAAATCCAGAAATCCCATCGCGAAGCAACAAATTAAAACACCTCATTTTAACTTCAAACCTTATTAACGTTTCCCCTGATAATTATACCACTTTTCTATAAATAACTGCGTAAAACTGCCCGTTAGCTGAGAAGGCTGCCGATCCATTGCTGACGGCAGCCTTCTACTGATGATTATTGAGCTATAGTGTCCCGTTAGCTTAATGACTTGTGATACGGTTCTCCGCGCTGTCTGTAACGGCAAGTTTTTAATTATCCAGGTCCTCCATCTGATCCAGCCGCGAACCCGGCAACATTAACGAGCGACGTATACTTCTCATTCAGCAGATAATACTTCTTGTCGTCGCGCTGCATCCATGCTTCTTTTGTCTTTGTCGGAAGATCTTGGGGCTGGAGCTTCTCGGCGTCGTACACTGACATAGCCAACTGTCCAAGACCCGGAAACGAAGCGTATCGACGAATCCATAAGTAGGTGCGGCCGTTCTCCTCCGTCACGAAGCTGATCATCGTATTCCCATCCGCACTCAGGAACGTGCCGTCCGCCGAATACTCTTAGATCTGGGCCGGATTATCGGGCGACTGCTCCGAAGTGATGGACATGACGCCGCCTTCGGTAATATCGATGTTTATCGTTGTATTGGTCGCGCCATAGATTCCCGAATACTGCAGCACGGACTCCGGCATAAAGTCAGATGCTCTTATGTAAATTTTTTCCTACTCATCCTTTAACCGTCGTTGATACAAAACAACAGATACAATCGTTAATACAACCGTCCATGCCAAAATAATGAGGAGGGGTTTTAATAAATCTCCCGTCGTAAAGCCTGTACTGCTTACACCTAGCAAACGTACAAGTTGAATGCTTGGTGTATACTCCAGCACTTTGACAATCGGAAAATCACCCAATAGTAATGGTAAAATTGGGGGCGAAGTGAATACAATCGACACAGGAATTATAGATAATGATGCTGCAACCAACGTCTTGCAGAATAAACCACATATCGTCCCAACTGCTGTGTATAGAATAATCGAAAGAATGATTGCTGCCACAAACGCCCATATACTAGCTGGCTCATAGCCAAATATAAACGTAGCAATAGCCAGAGCAACAGCAGACATTACAAAGACTAAAGTACTTTTACCGATTAAAACATCCATGGTCGTCGCCGGAGTCATCATTAATGATCGTAAAGTGTTACGCTCCTTTTCTTCCGCAATCAAGCTTACTTGTACTAAACACGTTAGTAACACAAACGAAGTATTTAGAACCATACCGAAAGCTCCAGGCACAGACGGGGGTGCACCTCGAAGAAGAAGTGCTAAAATAATTGGAAAAAGCACACTAATAGAGAACGCAAAATTGCGCGAAAATTCTTTATAATCCTTTACAAATATCGCTCGAGAACGTTTTAATGAGATACTCATAGTAACTCACTTCCTGTCATTTTAATAAAGATATCACCTAGACTTGGCTCTTTCGTTTCTATTCGATCAATTAACCCTCGTTTCATCCAATCAGCTATTTGATCAGCCGTTCCCTCATCAATCGGGAGCTCGTATGCTTCCCCATTTATTAAGTCAACGCAAACTACGTTATCACGATGCTGTTTTTTAAGTTCCTTTGGTGATCCAATTGTTTGAATTAGTCCTTGATACAAAATCGCTACACGGTTACATATCAATTCTGCCTCAGCCATATCATGCGTAGTTAAAAAAATCGTTGTCCCTCTCTCATTTAAGTAGCGTAACCCTTTATAAATATGTGCTGAGTTTACTGGATCTAAAGCCGAAGTAGGTTCATCTAGTAATAATAATTCTGGCTCATGGATAATCGCGCATGCCAGAAGGACACGCTGACGCATCCCTTTCGATAAGAGATTGACCTTCTTTTTGCGCTCTCCGCTTAAGTTTACAAACTGCAGCACCTTATCGATCGAAGATCTAGGAAGATCATATAATTGGCGAAACAGCTCTAGATTTTCCTCTATAGTTAATCTCTCATATAGACCACTGTTATCCGTCAAAATGCCAAAGCGCATCTTCTGTGCAGACTGATGCATCATCTCCGCTGGCTGATTAAATACACTTGCCTGTCCACTTGTCGGATTTAATTGCGCAGTTAAAATCTTTATTAATGTCGTTTTTCCTGAACCACTCGGACCTAGGAAACCAAAAATTTCTCCTTTCGGAATTGAAAAAGACACATCTGCTAATGCATCCTTATTTCCAAATCTCTTTCGAATACGTTCTACTTGGATAACATCCATTAACACCACTTCCTTAGAGTTGATGGCTTAAATATATACAGATTGCATGCTTCCAGCCATCAAAACCCGCCGAAATGTAGCTATTATAGCCTGAATGGTACCACTGAGTGCTTGATTGGTTCGACATTACTCCGGAAATTAAATGTTAAGAAGTGCTTTTAATTCATGCAATTTTGAACGAGATAACGGAACCACGGCATCTTTACCTGTATTTAATCGCAAGCTGTAGCTATTCTTCGTCCATGTAATAATCTCTCTTACTTTTTGCAGATTAACGATGTAGGATCGATGACACCTAAAAAACCCGAAATTTAACAATCTCTGCTCGAGCTCGGTTAGCGTCAAAGCACAGTCATAATTTTCCCCACCCACATGAACAAGAATCGAACCATCTATACTTTCTATATAATCAATTTCAGGCGGATTAAATAAAATCACTTTATCATTTCTTTTTGTAGATATCTTCTGCAAGGTTATATTGGCCTCATCTTGTTTCTGTACTTCCTGCTTATCCTCTTCTGAGTCCCGAATATCCAATTGATGAAATCCGGACTCGTTCAATCGATAAATTGCATCACAGGAAATAATGGCATCCTCTAAATTCGAAGTTAAAATTAAAATCTGCTTTTCTTTCGAAAGGTCATCAAAAATTCGTTTAAAATGACGACGATCTTGCTCTTCTAAGTAAAAATAGGGTTCCTCCAGTACAAGTGTAGGCTGATGTGCAAAAAAGACACGCAGCAATGTCACATACATCCTTTTCGATGAGCTTAGATCCTTGATTTTTACCTTCCGTTCTTCTTTTAAAGCAAAATAATCCATTAACAAAGCGACACGTTCATTCCTCTCCGTTACTTTGATTAGGAAAGTGATTAGCTCTTCCACCGTTAAACGCATATACTCGTTTTGCCCAGCTCGAAATAAATAATACTCAGAATGATTCACTAATTGATTCATTAAAAGCTGCTTTCGCTTCAAGTCCGTTATAATGCCAATCGATTGGTTCGATGTCATATTTAATTCGATCTTCGGTAGAAATAATTCTCCATCATAATACATTGGTTGAAATTGCATGCCGTCCTCCTGGTCAGTGCCGCTATAGGATATATATAACAATTATAATATTGGGATACTTTTTTGTCAGTTTTCATTGAAAAATATAACGGCATGTCTTCTCTAAGCCATATCAGTATATATTTTGACCATAGAATAGATATCAACAATGCATAGGTCGGGAAAATACGATGAAAGGGGATTTTTCATGCAACAACGCATTCAAAATTTGGATTGGCTCATTCACTCGCGGTAGGTCATAAACGTATTCTCGGGGCGGTTCTGCAAGTGGAATCAGGAGATGGACGACTGTCATGGAGCGGAGCGGCCGGTAATATGAGCTCTGCTAGCCGATTCTTTATCGCTAACACAACTAAACTCTACGTAACCGCAGCCTTATTGAACCTAAGAGCGCTGAATAAAATCGCCTGCACACATATATTCAAACCCATGCACCGCAAGGAAAGCCGCAAAAAAACTTGCCCTTATTTATGATACGGTTCACCGCAAATGATCTCAAACTATCCTGCCCGTTAGTTGAACAAAGGGCTACCACGCGGCAGCCCCTTTCGTTATTGAACTATCATTTCCCGTTAGCGCAACGGCTTTACTTCTACCTATGATACGGTTCACTTCACATCTCATTGGCAAAGTATTGTACATGCTTTATCAACTGCCTACGACTAATGGTTTTATGTCCTCTGTATTTTTTATAACAACATTTCCATCTGCTACATACTGATTTTGGAAAAGAAAATCATAGGTTTCGTTTCTGTTACGTAGGTTTTCATGGGTATCAAAAGCTACCATCGCGCCATCTTTTAAAACCATTACCTTGTCGCAGTCCAAAATAGTAGATAAACGGTGAGCAATGGAAATCATGGTTTTCCCCGATGAAAGGCTCTTGAGCTCCGTAATGATTTCATTCTCATTTTCGTTGTCAAGAGCGCTTGTACTTTCGTCAAAAATTATGATGTCCCTGTCCTGTAAAAACGCACGGGCAATAGATAGGCGCTGTCTCTGGCCCCCTGAAAGTTTTACACCTTTTTCTCCGATTATCGTATCTAATTTATTCTGCAAGGTTTCAATGAAGTCATAAATACTCGCTCTGCGGCAGCACTCTATCAATTCCGCATCGGTTGCGTCGGCCTTTGCCAGCAATAGGTTTTCTCTGATCGTCATATTGAAAAGAACCGGTTCCTGCACAACTATACTAACTTTTTCTGACAGACTCTCGCTGTCCACAGTATATATATCAATGCCGCCAATGCGTACAATACCACCTTGCGGTTTAGTCTTCCCTGTCAACAGTTTAGCGATGGTAGACTTGCCACTTCCGCTTTTTCCGACGATTGCCAGATGTTCACCCTTACTCACGGAGAACGAAATATCGTCAAGAGCAAATGAATTGTTTCCCTCATATGTAAATTCCAAATTTTCAACATTAATATCTGTTCCGTCAATTTTCTTATAGGATCTCTTACCTACTTCTAAATTCAGTATCTCGACAACTTTTTCGATATTCACCGAATCATTCTTGAAGTTTATTATGGAATTACTAATGGTTTCTATATTCCCGAAAAACTGCCCGTAAAAGCTGATAAATACGAGTAGCACACCGACCTGCGAGTAACCATTAATTACGAATAATCCGCCAATAAAATAGATAAACAACTGGGTAATGAAGTTTTTTGTGAAGAACGAATAGGTAATCCCTAGATGCGAATAGAGCTGGCTTAGAAACCAAATAGGCCTTATCTTCTTATAGTGTCCGTTTAATTCATCAAGTTGCACGTCCTCAAGGTTGTTGATCTTGACATCTTTCCAGTTTTGAATATTTGAGTGTAAAAAGGTTTCATACTTTGTTTGCAGTTTCCATAGTTCTTCTTTGGCTTTCTTCGATTTTCCTCCCAAAAAATTAACCGTTATAAAAGATATCGGAACAAAAATAAAACTGATAAGCGCGATCCGCCAGTCGTAACATAACAAAATAACCGCCAGCGCAACAGCGTAAACGACTCCGTAAATAAAATCTAATATATGGGTCGTAAAAAAATTCTCGGCAACAGTAGAATCGCTTTCAATCCGACTCTTAACGTCGCCAATGCTATATTTGCTATATACATCATGATCAAGGCTGGTATATTTTTTCAGCAATTTATTTTTTATTCTCAGGTCATATTTCAGTATTAACCGGTTTGAGAACCTCTTACTGACTGCGATTCCGATTGTCGCAAACAGGAACACAGCCAGATAACCGATGATGACAGGCGCAAGCTCGTTCATATTTTTATCCACTAAAACGCGATTCACCAAAAACGAGTACAAGAATAAAGGGATAAGCCCGAATATTAAGTTCCACACCTTGAAAAAGCCAAGCGCAATCAACGGTTTGTTAATGCCATCTATATCCCGAGTTAATGCCTTAAAGGTTTCCAACCGGTTCATACACTTCATCTCCTATGCACTGTTCGCGGAATAAGTCTATATACGTTTCATTGCTTTTAATCAGTACCTCGTGAGTATCAAAGCCTGCGACAACGCCATCCGCTAAAACCGCGATTTTATCACAGTTTTTGATGGTGGAAAAACGGTGGGCGATTATAATAAGCGTCCGATCTTTCGACATATCCCTCATCATGTTCCGAATAAGCGCTTCGTTCTGGCTGTCAAGGAACGATGTGGCTTCGTCGAAGATCAAAATCTTGGGATTCTTGACTAATATCCTGGCGATAGCCAGACGCTGCTTTTGCCCGCCGGATAATTCTTGCCCGTCAGTTCCAAGCAGCGTGTCCAGTCCGTTCGGAAGTGTCAGGAAAACATCATAAAGGGCGGCTTTCTTAAGCGCTTCCAGCATTGCGTCATCATTATCCTTGTTGTTCGTAAATGAAAGATTGTAACGTAGGGTATGATCATAAAGGATTGTCTCCTGATGGACAATACCCACCTGGCTCCGCAAACTATGCAAGTTATATTCATTTACATTCATACCATCGATCAGAAGCTCGCCGCCGTCAACGTTATATAAATTGTAGAGCAGATTCGCCATCGATGTTTTACCTGCGCCGCTCTTTCCGACTATGCCAATTGTGCTTCCTGCATCAACACGTAGATTGAATCCGTTCAGAACATACTTATCTTCGGTGTACCCAAAAGTGACATTGTTAAATTCAATCGTGCCATCCTTAATTTGTTTCGGAGGATGGCTTTCTTTGTAATCTTCTTCTTCTTCATTCAGAATATCCACGACACGTTGTATGGATACAAGTTGCTTCCCGGCATCTATGATTTTGCCGTTTATGGAGCTGAAGTAGGTCACAGCCATATTGAAATAGCTTAAGGCGGCTACAAAAACGCCGAGCTGCATGTGGCCTTTAACAATGAAATACGCACAGGTCACAAATATCACCAGTTGTGCGATAAGCGTGATGAACGAATTAACCCTTTCTGCCGTCACGTCGATTCTTCCGCTTACCACGTTCATTTTATTGATGGCTGTCGTTTTTCTTGAATAAAACCTCGTTACTTGTTTACGTGCGTTAAGGATTTTTATCTCCTGCAAATTTTTCGCGATTTCAAACAAGTAAGAGGATAGTTTGCCCTGTTCCTTTGAAATATCCTTCCTGACATTCTGCGATTTTTTCTTGAAATGTTTCGAGGTAAAGAACACCACGGGAACCAGAACGACTGTAAAAACTCCCAAAAATAGATTGTAGTAAAACATGAAGCAGACAGCGAATAGTATATGTAAAAAGTTGGAATATACCCAAAGACCACTCGAGAATACGAGATTCATAATATCCTTGGTGTCGTTGTTCATTCGGCTGATCATATCTCCACTATACATCCCGGAGAGGTCTTTCCCTTTTTTATGTAATATCTTTTTGAACAGAGTCCGCCGTATATCAAAGACAAAACCCGTCATCAAATGTGACTGAATGAGATTGTTTAACGTCATAACGACAAACTGATTGAAAATGAGTATGCCAGCATAGATAAAACACAAATTCAAAAAAGCGGTCATGTCTTTATCATAAAAAGCGATATTGATAATTCTCCCGTTGAGGAACGGATAAATCAAATTGATCACCGTTCCTAATGTAGTGATGATGAACCCACATAAAAATACCCATTTGTGCATGAATACAAATTTTGTGACCCATTGCCTTTTTGTCATAAACTCAACTCTCTTATCTATAGAAAATATGGATAACGTTCTTCGAATGTTACCTATCGTAAAATATAATATCTTATTTTACAAACCTCAAAAACGCGTGTTCGCTATTTTGCATAGATTGACACATTCACATTACAATGCCTAAATTCAGGATTTTCAGAAAATAATAACTCTGTTTATCTCTAAAAACCTCAGATTTCCTCATCTTTCCTTTGTTAGTACATTGAGCTACTGTACATACCAAATTATTTACCTTTCACTTTTAAAAGGCGAAGGCTCAATGTAACAATAAGCCTAGCATTCATATCAGCGAATATAGCCAGCCATAAAGTCAACCATCCATGGACAATCAGAATCAATACAAGATGTTTAATTCCCAGTGAAAGCGTATTGTGAACTTATCCCAAAACCACAAAAAAGAGTATCCGGAAGGATCCGAATACTCTATCTTAATTCTATTACAAAATTTATTGCTCGTTCTCATTCTTCTTTTTGCCAAAGATATCAAAGATAATTTTTGCATTGTCGGTATTGTCAATGAGTCCAGAGAATTTTTCTTTTTCTGGACCGAACGCATACACTGGGACATCTTCGCCAGTGTGCCCACCGGTAGTCCAGCCAGTGTTGCTGCGCTCGTTAAAAATGGCTTCAATTGCAGTATCTATTTTACCTTGATCTTTTGAAACCGATGCATCCTGTACAGACTTTATTTCTGCTGCGCTCAGTTCTAGAGCGATATACTTTTTCAGCGTGACTTCCACATTGGCTCCTGCCGCGATTTCCTTAGAGATGAAGTCCGGAGTACGTTTTGCAGCTTTAATCACATCTGGGTCAAAATTATATTTTCCATTTGCCGCAACCGACATACCACCAGTGGAGTGATCGGCAGTAGCAACAACTAATGTATTTCCATCTTTCTTTGCAAAATCAATCGCTGCTTTAAAAGCTTTCTCAAAATCCTGCATTTCACTCATAGCAGCAACCACATCATTATCATGTCCTGCCCAGTCTATTTGACTTCCCTCTATCATCAAGAAGAAACCGTCTTTATCTTTACTCAAGCGATTTATTGCAGCGTTTGTCATGTCTTCTAAAGAAGGTGTGTTTTGGTTGCGATCAATAGCTTTATCTAACCCACCTGTGGCAAATAAGCCAAGTACCTGATTATTTGTATCTTTCAAAAGGGACTCGCGGTCAGTTACATAGCTGTAACCGTCCTTTTTAAACAATTCGGTTAGGTTGCGATCTTTACGCACGAAGTTGCTCAGTCCTCCGCCAAGCAGTACATCCACCTTATGCTTTCCATTGATCATTTGATCATAGTAATCATCTGCGATAGCATCCATGTTTTTACGACTGATATCATGTGCTCCAAATGCAGCAGGAGTGGCGTGTGTAATTTCAGATGTGGCTACCAAACCAGTTGCTTTTCCTTGCTCTTTCGCCTGCTCTAGGACAGTTTTCACTTCTGTATGATCATTATCAACCGCGATGGCAGCATTATATGTTTTTATTCCTGCGGACATTGCCGTAGCAGCAGAAGCCGAGTCGGTAATATTTTCATGCTCGTCTTCAGGGTAAGTCATTTGGTTACCAACTAGATATTTGTCGAATTCCGTTTTTTCCATGACCGGCGTTGACGGATCGTCTTTTATGTAGCGATAGGCTGTTGTGTACGATACCCCCATACCATCCCCAATTAAGAAAATAACATTCTTAATTTTGCCTTTTTCTTTGTTTTGCTCCGCCTTTACTGGATCGACGAGAAAACCTGATACCGTGGCAGTAACCGCAAGGACTGAAACAACCGCAAATGGTACAAGTTTCTTAAAAAATTTTTTCATGATGAACCCCCTATTAGATTAATTGTTTCTCGTTGCTTACATATTTAATATTAATTGACAATTATTAACGGAGGATTATTGTTATGTAAACTCTAAGTTAAAAAAAATATTTTCACTTGACGCTGCCAAATCAATAGTAAAAACATATAAAGAACAAAAATACAAAGTACAATAAAAAAGTAACTTGAATACGTGAAACTTATTGACTCTCCCGTTAGTTCAATTGATTTTTATCTTCAACAATCTTTGATAACCAATCTGTGAACCAATTTTCGGGTAAATTAATCTTTGCTTTATCAAGTACCTGAAGTTGCTCCAAAGTGAATGAATTAACTAAATACAATTCCCATTGGCAGTCAATATCTTCTGCKACCGAGAATGCGTTTTTTTCAATTTGAGCGTTCAAATCAATTCCCCGTAACTTTTCTGTGTAGTCCAAGCACCAGTCTGCCAATTCGGCATGAGTAAATAAATTTGTCTTGTTTATTACCTTTATTAATAATTGTTTAAGGTTATCAGCCGTATAAGTTACATTGATTTGTCGATTTATTGTCATAGGACACCTCATTAAATAAGCGAAATTTCTCTATTACTTCTTCTGCCTATTGTTTAAACTATCCTGCCCGTTAGTTGAGATAAGGCAGCCGATAGTCTGGCTGCCTTTTCCTGTTGTTTATTTAGCTATCGTGTCCCGTCAGTTCAATATAAAAAGATGTTTGTAAAGCTTTCTGCCGTTGAAATCATATTTAACTCCAAGTCACTTTGCATAAATCTAACCCCCACCGAGTTCAATCGTTTTCGTGGCGACACGGTCGTGAAATTCCCGATCATGCTCTACGAACACAATGGTCGGCGCATACTCAAGCAGTAGCTCTTCAATCTGCATCCGGGAAATCACGTCGACAAAGTTAAGCGGTTCGTCCCAAATATGCAGATGCGCCTCTTCGCATAGGCTTCTCGCGATCAGAACCTTCTTCTTCTGCCCACCGCTAAACGCCGACATATCCTTCTCAAACTGGATGCGGGCGAAATCAAGCTTACGCARCAGGGACTTAAATAAGCTTTCGTCGATTCCATGCTCTGCTGCATAATCGGAAAGCGATCCTCGCAGATGAGAGGTGCTCTGGGATACATAGGAAACGCGAAGCTGCGGCTCTCTCCGAAACGTACCTGTATAGTGYAGCGTCTCTCCGTTGAGCAGGCGGAGCAGGCTAGACTTGCCCGAACCGTTTGGACCTGAAATTGCGATCCGATCCCCTTGTTCAATCGTCAAGCAAACGTTCTCGCAAACCGTTTTTTCCCCGTAGTAAATCGTGATTTGATCCAGCACGGCCAGTTCTGATCTGGAATACGCGAGCTGAGAAATCGCAAGGCTTTCTGACTGTTCGATATTTCGGAGCAGTTTCGATTTTTCCTCTACAGCGTTGTTTTGCCGCTGCTCGATGGATTTCGCGCGTTTCATCATTTTTGCTGCTTTGTGCCCAACGTAACCCTTGTCCAGCTTGGAGCCGGAGTTTCGTGTGCCATTTTTTGATTTTTCGATCTCGTTAGACCAGCCACTCGTGCGTTTGACGGAAGTCGATAAACGCTGTATGTCTTTATGCAGTTTTTCGTTTTTAGCCAATTCGAACGTGTCCTGGCGAGTTTTGTTCGTCCACCAGCTKGAGAAACTGCCTTTTTGGATTTCAATATTCGTTTTATTAATCGATAGAACATGATCGACGCAGCGGTCGAGAAATGTCCGATCGTGTGAAACAAGAATAAAACCGTGCTTGGTGTTCAGATAATCGCCTACAAGCTTGCGTGCATGAAAGTCGAGATGATTGGTCGGCTCGTCGATGAGCAAAAATCGATTSTCCTGGATGAATAGCACGGCCAGCAGCACCTTCGTCTGCTCTCCTTGGGACAGTGAATCGAATGGTCGGTACAACGCGTCTTCCGAGACCTTAAGCAGGTTCAGTTCGCGCATCAACTTCCACCGCTCATAGCCTGGTACGATTTCTTCGATGACGTCGACGGTCAAATATTCCGGATGTTCGACGGGAAACGGAAAATAATCAAAGGCCACCGGTGCTGAGATCGTGCCGCTGTATTCATATTTCCCCTGTAACAGGTTAAAGAACGTCGTTTTCCCCCTACCGTTACGACCTGTAAACCCCAGCTTCCAGTCTGTATCGATTTGAAAATGAACATTTTCGAATATGAGGTCATAGTTGCCTGGATAGGCAAAAGTGAGATTGGATACCTGAATCGCGGGCATGGTGATCATCCTTTCGTATGAAAAAAAAATAGAGCCGCAAGAAAGGTGCTTTCTTGCGGCTCATCTCGCAGCAAGAAAGTTCTACATGTATTCGTTCAACTCCCGTCATCAAATTTACGTACAGTTTATCACAATCGTAATATAACTACAACCTGCGCCGTCCGTTTAGGCTGAAGCTTTGTGAATCTCCTCCATACTCCTTCGCTTGATTCCTGTTATTTCACTATCCTGCCCGTTACTTCAATGAACATCAAAGAGGAGCTGTCCTTACGGTAGCTCCACGCTATCGTACCCGTTAGCTCAATGATCCTCTCATTTCAACCGCTCCTATTCGTTTCTATTTCATTAGTTCAGCGAGCAGATGAAATCTGCAGCTGCTGCAATTGCTCCGATAAACGCTCCAATACGGCAATCCCGTTTTTCTCGTGTTCACTAGCTTCCTGCAGCAGTAGGATCGCTCTCTCCGCGGTCTATGGGTCATTGGGTGTCGTATCCTCGCCGTCGAAAGGGAACATGCCGCACAACAAGTGGAACGACTCCGCGCAAAGGGGATAATGCCGAGCCGCTTCAAGAGGAAGCTCCCATCTTGCCATCTCTCACTCCTGCCCACTCGGCAGCCGTAGTTGGGGTTTCTTTCCTTCTTCATTCCACTATTCTACCTGTTAGCAGAATCATTCATGGAGAAATTCAAATGATTACTGACGTTTCAGGAAACTCATTATTTCAGCATTAAGTACCTTTTGAAATTGTTTCCGATCAAAGCCGGGAGGATCTTGAGTAGGGAGAAATGACGGGGAGATCATCGAAGCTGGGAATGGGCTCAGAAAGGAAAAGTGTCCTGCATTTTTTACTGTTCTATATTGAATCTTATTTCGGTCAGCAACCCCACTCACGATAATTTGCGCGTGAAAAGAAGGAGTGTACGGATCCTTTTCGGCGTCAAGCATCAATATCGGAACATTAACCATACTTAACGCCCCCTCGGATTGAAACCATACCGATGCCGGCGCTAGCAATACCAGTGACTGAATTCGGGGATCCGGTGCAACTTCTATGCGTTGCGGTTGTCCGTCCGGCGTCTCGTGTGGAAATGATGTAGGCAAACCACCCGCCGCTGCCAAAGCTGTGTAACCGCCGAGCGAATGACCGACAATGGAAACGGCATTCGGTTTTATTTTTTCTGCAAACATCTTATTATCAAAAAACCAGTCAACGGCCATACGAATATGTCTCGGTCTGTAGGTAAGATTTTGTATTGTACCTTCCAAGCTATTATTGTTCCTGTTATTGAACGGATGTTCAGGCATTCCGACGATAAAACCGTTCCGTGCTAAATGCCGAGCTAATAATCGATATACAAGCGGTGAACCGCCAGTACCGTGCGAGATCAAAACTAAGGGAAACATTCCCTCCAAGGCTTCCGCGTCTCTCGCCAACTCTAACGAGTATGGCCCCAATTGAACGCTTTGCTCAGCCGTTCCTGTAGGATACATCACCCACATTGGAAAAGAAATGCCCAGAGACGTATCGGATATTTCTACTCTATGGTATCCCGCATAGCCTAGCTGTGTTTCTCCATTTATGTTCACTTTATACTTTCCTCCCCTGAGAAATATTAAGCTATAGGCTCAATTGGAATGTAAATGTCAATTTCAGAATCTTCACTCATCGGTCCGAGGTATCTGTGATCATAATGTGCAAATTCCGGCTGGTTCATACGCGTATTCTCTGATTTAGGTAACCAAGTGCTATAAATGTATTCAAACGTATCTTGAATTCTTGCGACAGTTCCCTTATGCGTGAATACTGCGTACGTTGCTGGTTGAATTACTTTATACACCATTCCTTCAGGCAACTCTACCTCTTCGTCGATCTCAATACAGGCTGTATAAGAGGCTTCCCAATTATCTCCAGCAAGTTCAATTAAAGAGTAATAAATAGACTTGAGATCTTTCCTTCTATTAAGTTCTGATATGCGTTGTCGGAAGATGCTCCATAGCTTTCCAATATCGTGAGAATGAAGTCCTCGTATTTCCATACCAGCCAAATGAAGTCTTCCCTTTGTGATGATAACGGGGTCAAGAGCTGCTCCATTGTGAAATTGCCGTAGCCAAGTTTCATCCAATGCCTTCTTTTCCATTGCCCGGAAAGGCGTATCCTTCATATCCGCTTGCTTACGAAACTGCCCTGGCGTGATAGAAAACCTTTGCTGAAATGCCCGTGTAAAAGCCTCCTGTGATGTGAAATGATATTTGATGGCGATCTCTACTATTCGAAGGTTGGAGTAAAACAAGTCATATGCAGCGAGGGTTAATCTCCTTTTCCTAATATACTCCGAAACGGAGTTTCGTGTAATGGATTGAAAAATTCGGTGAAAATGATATGGTGAGTAACCTACTCGTTCCGCAATTTTATCTGCGGTTATTACATCTAATAGATGTTCTTCTATGTAGGAAATCGCTTTAGTTACCGATTCAAAATATTGCATTCCAACGCCTCCATGTAGCTAACACCACTATACTATAATTCAAGTTATCATTTTCGATATATTTTGCGAAGTTGAAGGCAGAACTTATTAAACAGTACCCGCAGCAATTCTGCCCTTTAGCTTAATAAAATGAGCAGACTGCGATACCCCTAGATCACTTTCCCACCACCCACCAAAACCTTTTATTTAAATAGTTGGCATATATCGTTGAACTGTATACAATTAAACTATACAGTTTGACAATATAGTTGAACGATATAGTTGGACGATATAGTGAGGTGGCATGATATGAATAGACATAAATTATTGCCGTTAACCGAAACAATGAGTTACATTATGCTGGCATTACAAGAGCCTACACACGGTTATGTCATTATGCAAAAGGTAGAGGAAATGAGTGGCGGTGACGTACGGCTTGCTGCTGGAACTTTATATGGTGCGGTTGAAAATTTATTGAAGCATGAACTGATTGAACGTGTCGAAACGGAGGATGCCCGAAGAAAAGTCTATGTTTTAACGGACAAAGGAAGAGAAATTTTACAGCTGGATATGCAAAGAATGCAACATATCATCAATGTTTACAAAGGAGGATATATAAATGAAGAAATTTAAGAGGTTTGTCGATATCCGTAAAGAAGAAGCTTGGCTTAATGAGCAACTGAAAGAGGGCTATGAATTGGTAAAAACAAGTTCGTTAGGCTATTATCAATTCAAAAAAACAACTGATACGAATCAGATCATTAAATTAGACTTTCAAAAGTATTTAACGAAGGAAAAGTTAGATACATACATCGAGCTATATGAAGAGTTCGGCTGGAAACATGTTGCTGGCAGCCGATTTAGTTCTGTTCATTATTGGATCAAAGAGCAGGATGGTCATGATGAATTGTTCTCAGATGCACCATCAACGGGCGCGATGCTGCAGCGAATGGCTAGCTATTACTTTATGATGTTCGTAGTATTGTTGATCCTCATTCCTTCAGGAGATGGAAATCTACTCTATTTGAATCCAATATCTTCCTACTTAACTCCTGGATTATGGGAAAAACAAGGTAGCCATTTTGTTCAGTCCTTTTTATTTGAAACTCCTATTGCTTTAATGCGTTTCGGTTCTACTTGGCTGTTTATCATCATGACATTATTCTTTGCAATCAAATATACGAAGTGTAAAAAACAAGAAAAAACATTTACTGAATAATACAAACCAGCCTGAGGGCTGGTTTGACTATTTTCTGCGATGATTTCTTTTAATGGGGTTCATCCAGACAATTCGGGCAGGACAAGGCAAATAGCAATAGATGAAACGCTTAACGTACGAACATATCCGTTTCGTGACGTGACCCTTATTAATTAAATACTTACAGCTTCTGTCGCCACGCAAACCTGCCCGTTAGTTGAACAAAGGGCTACCACACGGCAGCCCCTTTCGTTATTGATCTATTGTTACCCGTTAGCGGAATGACATAGTCAAAATTCAATATAAAATGGCTGAAGTTCTGTATTTAAACAAAACTCTATTCTCTGCCTGAAATTTTTCCAAGTCACCATCTCTAATGCTACTTCGATTGGAAAACAGTTGATTCTTTTAAGCACGTTAGTTGAGTGCAGATGTGTAAAGGTATTTATTTAACTATCAAGTTCAGGTTTTTATTATCGTATAATCTGATAACTTTATTTTGATATAACTGCAACTTGGCTTCAAACTTGTCTCTTTTACTTTCAAAATCCTGTGTCCATTTATACATCATTTTTAACATCATAATATCAGATTTATAATGACACTTTTCGATACCAAGTTTTTGCTTAAGAAACCGAACGAATATTCTGATTCTACGCTTCCATAGCGGTGTATCAAGAAATATAATTGTATCTGCCATTTCATATAAACATTGATATGATTCACGATCTGTTCCTTCGAATATCCAATTTCCGTCTTTATCAATATCCATAATAACTTCAAATTGTTCATCTGCTGTACGTTTAAATCGCCCCGCCGCTGTTTGATGATGAACAATAGAATCCAGTTCATACCAAGGAACATTAATTTTTTTTGATAATCGCTTTGCTAATGTTGTTTTACCACTGGCTACAATTCCAATTATGAGAACCTTTTTCATATGATCCCCTTATTCAGCATTCCGAATCTGACTACAGAGTAGTTTTTGCAATATCTCTTTATCCGCCAGCCACACCTTACTTGGTTCAATTCAAATCTAGCCCTAGTGAATCAATTTCATAATACCTTTAGCTGCTTCAATCAAGGCTATATATAGATCAAAACGGTTTAATTTGTCTATATATAGTTTCAATTTAATGGTTTCAATGAGTTATGAAATTGATTCTAGTCTAACTTTTAACTTCGTTAAATAAGGAACACAAATAGTTGCAACCCCGAACGTAAACTCCGCTACAATAATCGCCATAGCTACATCTGCGACTACATGCTGCTTTACAAACACAGTCGATGCAATAATCAATATACCAACGATATGGACTACAATTCGCGTAGTATTTTTAAGTACTGTGGCCCCCTTCATCACTAAGTATGTGGTGAGCACATGGATGCTAGGAAAGCAGTTATAAGGAAGATCATGCTCATAAATAATACTGACCAATTTATTGAGTAAACCCGATGTACTTACAATTGGACGTGGAACCGTCGTCTGAAAATAGTAATAGAAAACATAACAGACAATTAGCCCTAAACAGAGTGCAAATAACGTATTTAGATAAGTCTTTACATCTTTCAAGAAAATCAGTACTAAAACTACTGCGATAAATGGATACCAGGTGATATAAGGAATAATAAATGCTGGTATGAACGGAATCACCGCATCAAACGGTGTCATCAGTACTCGAACACCTGGCTCGTGCTCATTCAGAAGTTGATAGAAAATATTAAGAAAAGGTATAGCAAACATCCAAAGCAAAGGCTTATATCGCAGCCATTTACTTACTCCATACGTCGTAGTGTCATTCATTTCTTCATATATCCTTTCAATTCCTACATAAAATGAGATGTGTAAAGTAATCTATCATAATTGTGATTTAGCGTCTAGCACAATCCCCTAAATAACAAAATATAACACAATAGAGGCTATCCAATGAAAGGCAGCCCCTAATATAGCATATCCAAATCTAGTAATCTAGAATCATTTATAATTTTGGATCAAATCATTCAATGTATCACGTCTGCGTATAAGTTCATCGCTACCATCCGTACGAATAATAACTTCTGCTGGGCGCAAACGATTGTTATAGTTGGAACTCATCGCGTAACCATAAGCCCCAGTATCCATAATACCACAAATGTCGCCTTCTTCAATGACTGGCACTTCCCGATCTTTGGCAATGATATCTCCGCTTTCACAAATGTTACCTACGATTGTAGCTAGCTCAAGATTATCCCCTTGTAAGCGCGAGCCATTCCTGTAGAATTCAAGATCATGCCATGAGTCATACATCACTGGTCTTGCTAATACATTGAAGCCTACATCTGTTCCCACATACTTCGTTGTTCCATTATGCTTAATCGCATGCACTCTTCCCAAAATAACGCTAGATTCTGCAACTACATAACGACCAGGCTCCGTATGGAAAGCAATCTCCTTACCATATTTAGCAGCCCAGTTCTCTAGCACACTTGATAACTGACTTCCTAACTCTTTGAGATCGAGACGTTGCTCACCGCTCTGCTTCCGATAAGGAATACCGAAGCCACCACCAAAATCAATAAATTCAAGATCATCGAATTGCTCTGCAACGTTAAGTAAAGCTTCCGCTCCCGCTACATAGCCACTCGGCTCCATAAATAACGAACCCAAATGTTGATTGAGACCAATAATTCGGAGGTTATATTCTTTGGCGATGCTTTGAGCTACATCTACCTCATCATATCGTACACCGAACTTCGTATTCTTTCCAGCCGTGATCACCTTCTCGTGATGTCCTACGCCTCTACCTGCATTAATTCGAATAGCAACCTCCGCGCCTGGGTTAAGTCGACCGAACATGCGTAATTGGGATAAGGAATCCACACTAACCTTAATTCCTGCATCTATCGCATACTGCATTTCCTCTTCAGATACATTATTCGCTACATAGAAAATCTCCTCAGGCTTATAACCACTTTGAAGGAGAATGAAGATTTCACCTGGTGCCATCGCATCCGTATGTAGACCTTCATCACGAATTACTTTAAGCAGTTCCATGTTGGAATTTGCTTTAGCTGAGTATTGAACTTTAAAATGAGAATAGGTGACTAAATTGCGCATCTCTTTACACCGATCTCTCAAAACTGCTTCATTATAGACATAAAGTGGACTGCCGTATTTCTGCACAAGCTCTTCAGGTGTTGTATTTCCATAAAATCCATTACTAATTAAATCATGCTGTGACATAATATGACGCCCCCTTCATATAACTTATCCGTTAATTTTAATGTATGATTAAGATTACTATATAGATAAGCATGAAATAGGGAAATGGAACGATTGAATAAAAATTTGTATTAATTTGCAGGGGCGATTATATGATCTCTTTAACAGAAGCTTCATTTATAGCAACTAATTTCTTTTCCAAAATTAAATGTGAACCTGAGTGGAAATGGCCTGAGCGTGAAAAGCCCCTTGAGAATTACGATTTATTCTATGTTTGGGATGGCTATGGCGATGTGATCGTTAACGGCCACTCCTATCCAGTAGAAAAAGGCAGCTGCTTTCTATTCCATCCAGGGGATTATACAAGTGCTACGCATCAGAAAGAGAACCCATTGACGATAACCTATATTCATTTCAATATATCCGGACAAGCTGAGCTAATACCATCTATATTTAGACAGATTATTGACCCTACAGCCATTGAAACACTTCTCAGTCGGTATGTTCATCTGCGATTATCTCCCTTATTTGGAAGTGTAGAAGAAGCTACGCTTATTCTGAAGCAGCTTATGATTAATTTGCTTCGCTACGATCTATTAGAGCTTGAGCACAAACCCCAAACTAGTAAGGTGATGCAGGACCGGATTCTCGAAATTGCTAATTTCATCAAGGAGCACCCTGCCGATTGGTATTCTGTTGCAGATCTTGCTAGTCGCGCGCAGCTTTCTAAGCGATATCTAGCAACTAAATTCAAGCAGTACATGGGAATGACTCTGCAAGAATATGAAATTCGAGCTCGAGTGGAAAGAGCCGAGTTTCTGCTACATTACTCTGGAATGACAGTCTCTGATGTAGCTCATGCTTTGGGATATAAGGATGTGTATTTTTTCAGCAAGCAATTCAAGAAGCACTACGGCAAAAGTCCGTCCTCCATTAGATAAGGGGATGCGCTGCCATTAATGTTGTCAAAGTTAGCCAATATAATCTTAATGCCTAATGGATATAGTAACAAAGAAACTATTGTCCAGGAGGGTAAAACGTGGATAACACCCATGAATTTGTAGAGAAATTACACGATACACAGGAGAAAGACGAGAAGAATCGGAAGCATCAAGGCAAAGGAACACCATCTGACAAGCTACCTACTAAACAGCACAGTACGAACAAATAATGTCCAAAAGCCATGATCTTAGGATCACGGCTTTTTCTTGTGCTGGGACAGTTTATCCTTCAGGTGATAATACAAGTATCATGAAATAAGGATTTAAACTACCATTGCATAAAATTACGGGAATTATGACTTAAAGGCTTCCAATCGGCTCTATCCTGTCGATAGAGATTAGGATCACCCGATTCAAGAAATCCTTTGAAGGTGTCTATCATTTGCTTGTGTAGCGCTTCTCGGCTTTCTCGGTTGTGATCCGACCAGACAAAGCGGGCTAAATTAGGCCTGTCAGACAAGAAGGTCCCGAACGTACTTATTACATCCAGACCATGAAAAGAACCGAACATGGCTCGCCAAGGCTGCGGCAACTCATTCCAACTGAATTTGTACTGATAAATAGGGTGTGGAATATCCGTAACCTTACGCATTAACTTGTTGTCGAACCAGTAATGCAGAATTTGATCGAACAATTTGCATTTGAGTTTATACGAAAGATAAGCAGGCAGCTTCATAAATTCCTTTCTTGTAAAATGCGGATTACGAGCGTTAAATTCCTCCCACAGACGCTTCTGATCTTTATAGCCATGAATAAGTAAAAGACTAGCTTCATTGCGTACTGTGCCAATAATCATCGGAACAGGAACTGCCAATTGAAGCTCTTTCTTATTTCCTAGAGGCAGAACATTACCATCCCGAATGTGAGAAATTTGCTTCACACCTTTAGCCGCCTGTAATATAGCTGCCGTATCTTTACTAAGTAAATACTCACGTATATTGGTCAATCCCATTTGTCGTTTATAGCTATCCGCCTCTTTGCTCGAGGTAATTAACCCATCCTGCATGAGTAATGAAGTAATAAGCTCTTCCGCTGCTTGTTCGGCTAACTGAGTCGAACGGAGCTGAGGGAATCCAGACATCGCTATCGCTTTATGAAACAATCCTGTGGCTAGGTTAGAGTGAATGAGCCCCCATACATTCATACATCCCGCGGAATGACCTTGAATCGTAACGTTATCAGAGTCTCCGCCAAACTTAGCAATATTACGACGGACCCATTCCAAAGCTTTAATCAGATCCAGCGTCACATAATTTCCAGAGTCATCAATGGAATCACCTGTATGAAGAGCAGGGTGATACAGTGCGCCGAAGAATGCCAAGCGGTAGTTCACGGTCACCACTATCGCTCCCGTTTCTTCTGCAAGCCTTGAAGCTTCATAAATGGGATCGCTAGCCGTACCTCTTGTATTGCTTCCCCCATGTATAAACACGAGTACGGGTCTCTTCTGACTGCTATCTGTAATCGGGGCCCATACATTTAGATAGAGACTATCTTCTGAACCTACAAGTTGTCCGTAAAGCTCCGTTCCACTCGTCCCGTAAATATTGCCCAGCTGTGCAGATGGCGACTTAAACGCCTTCGCTTGATAAACACCTTCCCAATCCTCCACATTTCGGGGCGCCTTCCAGCGCAAATCCCCGATTGGTGGCGCAGCATAAGGAATTCCCAAGTAGATATCCAATTTCGGGTGACGAACCCCCTCTATCCATCCTTCAGCCGTATGCACACGAGGTGCTTGTTCCGTCGACATCAACATAGCCCATCTCCATTCTCTCAAGAATTTTATTAACGGGGTTTATTATTGTAAGAGTTTACATTTCATCTGGTGAAGAGAATGACGAGCAGCGGTTTCCTATACAACGAAAATCAATGACTTTGAATAGGTCCACTGCTTCACCTCCAATCCTAAAAATCCATAACTAAGCCCTTACGTACTGTGATTCAACTTATCTTTGCTGATCTGTGAGTCGTGTCTGCGGTTCCGATATGCTTTTACCCTTTTAGCGATAAACCTAAGAACGAAGGCAATTAAGATCGATCCAACAGAACTTAGTACAAAGCTTATCAGTGTCCGTACAGTAACGGAGCTACCAGGAAGCAATGAATCTACTATATTAAAAGCTACCCCAAGCATAAAAGCATGAGCAAGATAGCCGACGTACGAATAGGAACCTGCTAGATCAAACATTTTTCGTAATAGAGCAGGAGCGCCTTGGATAAAATAGATCGAACAAATATAGATGGCTAATACAGATAGCGTAAGAAACACGGCCATACTCGGGCTTAAGAGCAATAAATCATCGTATTTGATCAAGACATTTGGACTCAGTTCGAATCGGGCGATAACGACGTACAGCATCCACAACAGCGAAGCTCCGAATACGCTCATAATAAGATAGCGGAAACGGATGAGCAATGCCCGCCATTGTTCAAAATATAATCCCGCAGCGGCGCCAAGCACAAAATAGAAAAAGAACATCAGAGCGTTTCGATCCATATAGGTGGTAAAAAACGCTGTAATGAACGGAATATCAAGTAGCACTGCTGTTTGATAAATCGGTCCTTTCAAAACCATCAGCAGCAAGTAAAGAAGTCCTAGAGACAGAACGGCTATTAGAGCAGTTCGGGCTGATTTAGGCTTGATCCTCTGTATGAATCGTAGAAGGAACGGAAACAACAAATAAAACTGAAAAATCATGACGATATACCAAAGATGGTAGGATGCTGTCCCTGTAAATACCAGCATACCTAACTTAGAAAGCGAACCTGCCTCGAGAAGATTAAGTTGATGAAATACGACTGCATATAGAACAGCCCACGGTAAATAAGGTAGTAGAATATCCTTAAATCGCTTGCGAATAAATGTGCCATACCTTATATCCCCGTCATAATTATAAAACAGGACAAGTCCCGTAATAAATATAAAAATGGGTACTGCAAATTTACTGAGAATCAAGAATATACCAAGGATCACACCATCTTCGAGTGTCGCGCTCGGCATCGGATAATAATGACCAATAGCATGCTGCAGGACGACAGCTACAAAAGCAAATCCACGTAGGATTTCAATTTCTTCTATTCTAGTTTTACTCATAGAAGCCCTCCCTTTCATTAACTATATTCAGAGACAGACTTCAAAAGACAGTAGGCCCTCATGAAAATCTTGTGGCACCTACTACTCTATTTCATTTAGCCTTCATTTAATAGTGTAATCGAGTTTCCATTATATAGTATATAAAAATTTTAGAAACAAAAAAAAGACGATCACATACGAGAGTGTATGCGATCGTCTCAATTATCTTAATTAATTACTTCTTATCTACAGAACATGAACCATCTACACATATTCCGCCATCGCCATCCTGTGATGTAGTATCCAAGAAAACAAGTGGATTTTCCTCATACCAAGCCTTCTCAAGAACTTCCAAGAACGTCTCAGAAGCTTGTGCACCAGATACCGCATATTTACGGTTGATTACATAGAATGGAACACCTTGCACACCGATCGTACGAGCTTCACGCTCATCTGCACGAACATCCTCTGCATACTGATCGCTAGCAAGCATAGCCAGAGCATCGTCATAACTTAGTCCTACTTCCCCAGCAATGGATGCTAAGGTTTCGTGATCCCCTATATGCTTGGAGTCAGTAAAGTAGGATTTGAACATGAGTTCAACTAACTCTGCTTCCTTACCATTCTGCTTAGCAAAATGTAAAAGACGATGTGCATCGAATGAATTCGTCCAAATTCCCGTATCAAGGTGATACTCTAATCCCTCTGCCGCTGCCTGTCCTTCAACCTGCTTGTTAGTCGCAACAGCTTGTTCATAACTCATGTCATACTTATTAGAAAGCATTGTAGTTATATCTTGTACTATATCTTTAGGTGCATTCGGATCGAGCTCGAAACTACGATAAACGACTTGAACCTGTTCTTTATGAGCAAACTGCTGTAGACCCTTCTCAAATCTGCGTTTACCAATATAACAAAACGGGCACATCACATCAGACCATACATCTACGATCATGTCAAAACCTCCTATTGTTACTGTGACAAACATGAGCACAGTAAACTTTGAAAATAAAATTGCAGCCAAGTATCAACTGCAATTTATATAAGCACATTATAACTCTACAAGAATAACTATTCAAGCCAGCAAAGGCAGCTGGATGACCGACATCAACTAGATAAGCTGGTACGTGCATTTGTACATCACCGGCAACAAGTGCAATAGCAACCATACACGAAGCTTAGACTCATACAACTAAATGAATCACACGCAAAAAAGCCTAGTGCGTTTCGCGTTCGCCAAGCTTTTTTTCAGTCCAGTTAGTCTCATTATTTATGTATGGTAGCTATAGGCTTTCTTCAAATGATAAATTCACCGGCTCATCCATAAGTGTGGCATGAGACTCTAAATTTGTAGTAGCCATACTTTCGTCAACCTGGTCAAAAGTAATTTGGTCTATCCAAACATGCCCTTGACCAGTTATTAGGATACCAAATGAAATAACAGCACTATTCTCAGGTACATCTAGAACAATCGAATACTGATTCCAATTATTAGTACCAACAATAGGTCGATTACTCATATTATCGAATTGTAGAATATCTTCCGAAGCACTATCAACTCGCATCCATAGTCCAGTAAATTGTTGAACCTGATGGGTTTTAATAAAAGCTGATAGTTTGATTCTCTGACCTCTATATTTATCAGCTATAAATTGCTGCATCATTGTCCCAAACTCTGAAATATCTTGAACGGTTATAGATTTGATATAGCCTGACATACTTCCCTGGTGAACAACCTCCTGATCTACCCCTATTTCATAGTTAAACGGGTGACTTCCACTTAAAAACCATCCTTTAATCTCTTTGTTCATCCTTAATTCCTCCTTGTTCGTTGTCATATGAGACATTAGCCTTCTATATTGCCCAGGCGGCAAATGATATAGTTTCTTGAAAGCACGCGTAAATGCTTCTTGTGACTCAAATTGATAATTAATTGCAATGTCGATGATACGTTCATCTGATTGAAGCAGTGTACTGGCTGCATTCGCAAGTCGTCGCATACGAATATACGCCACGACTGACAACCCAACAGATGTTTGAAAAATCCTGTGAAAGTGAAATTTCGAGAAGTTTGCGACATCAGCAATCTCATCCGCTGAGATCTCTTCGTGTAAATGTGATTCAATCCAATCTATTGTTTTTTGGATCATCCTTTCGTATTTCATCCCATTCTCCCCCTCTCTGTTTAAAGCATAGCGAAATAGGCTGCGCTTTTTTTGATCTTTTTTGCGAACATGAATAAAGACTGCCCTTAAACATCATCGGCAGTCTTTGTTGTGGTTATATGGTGGTCATATACGCTTCTATTTCTTTCATTACACCAAATGCACCTGATGAAGCGTTGGAGCAGACAACCATTATCGTTTGGGATAAAGGGTAGTAGCCAGAATGGAAGCAGACTCCCGGGTCATAGCCCATGACATGATATTTAGAAATCAGTCCTTCTGTTTGCTTAATCCATATCCCATACCCATAGTAGTCACCCTTCTCATTGTGGACATAGGGTGTAAGTAATTTCTTAGTAATAGATTCGCTTAATAGCTTGTGTTGAAATAACGCTTCCCATAGCAAGACCATGTCTTCTACCGTTATATAGGCTCCGCCATCAGATCCGCCTTTTACTGGAAGGGAATAAATATTCGTTTTCCATGTACCATCTTCCAATTCTATATACCCCTGAGCCGTATGACCCGGTAAAGAATCAAATGCAAAGTATCCCGAATTCATCATACCCGCTCTATGAAAAATGTTCTTTTCTACATAATCCGTAAATTTAACGCCACTAACCTTCTCTACAATTAAACCCAATAGAATAAATCCCGTATTATTATAGCTGAACTGTTCTCCAGGCGGAGATTTCATAGGTTCATGCTGAAATAATGGTAGAAAATCTGCTAGATTACGAATCCTATACATCGGGATTGCTTTCCACAAATCTTCAAAGTCATCCATCACTTCTTCATCGAAGTAATCTGGTACTCCTGATGTATGGGTTAGTAAATGGTGTATCGTAATGTCGCCTGACACATGAGGTAATTCATACCCTATACATTCTGCTAATCTTGTATCAAATGCAATCTTCCCTTCTTCTACTAACTGACAAATAGCAATCGCCGTGAAAAGCTTACATCCAGAGGCAATCCCATAACGAGTTCTAGACTGATTGGATAATTGTTCTGCACGGTTAGCATAGCCGCGACTAGTTATAATAGGGACTTCTCCATCTTGTTTAATAAGTATAGTGCCTGAAAATTGAGTAAATTGTTGAGCGTCATTAACGACTGATACTAGTTTATTATTTAGTTTATGATTCATTTGTATGCCTCCAAATTCGTGTGGCGTTAGTTTAAGAGCTATTCTAAGAATCGATTACTTTATTACATGATGGAAATAATAGGAGTACCCCATATTTGTGATAATCCTAACATTGTATTGCTGTTTCACCGAGGGTGGGTTAGAATTAATCGTTCCACCATTATCAAATAATTAAGGGGCTCATACACTAAAGAGCGCGAAGGTGACTAGAATGATTGAAGTAAAAACGTCCAAACTTACTAACGGAGAGTTCAATAGAGGTGTATTTGCAACTCGTGATATCGCCAAAGATGTACTCATTCATGAAGCACCCGTCATTCCATATCCGAATGAGGACCATGATCACATCGAGAAAACAATACTTGCAGATTATGTGTATCAATATGGAGCTAACCACACGGCCATACTCTTAGGTTATGGCAGCTTGTTTAACCATTCTTATACACCTAATGCTACTTATGACATCAACTTTGATAATCACACATTTGAATTCTATGCCTATACAGATATCAAAGCTGGCGATGAGATACTAATCAACTATAATGGCGATGAAGATTGCAAAGATCCTCTATGGTTTACTATAAAAGAATAATAATGCTTTGCCCATGGAACAACACATTCTCAATCATTAATTTGAGGATGTGTTGTTTGTGTTAGGTTGAATGATTCAACCTAACTTTGTGAGTTAAATCCTCCAACAATACATTTCCACTTAGTTAACGAAAAATTAAGTTTTATTCTCTTCAACAAATTTTAGCATAAAACAAAAATTCATGTAATCATTCTCAATCGATTAAATTCGTCTCTATTTATAATGAATGCTATTCCTCATGTGCTGCTTGTCCTCCTGGAGCTGGCATATCAATACCATTAAGCACCACATGTGGGACAATGACTGCCTTAAGTGATGCGGCTACTGGGCAATAATGCTCACTTTCCAGCTTTACTGCCTTCCAAATACGGGAGGGAGCCACCTCGCCCTTCACGTGAAAGGTAAGATGAACCTCTGTAATTGCATGCGGAATGTCCGCCTCACGAATACCATCTGCTACAATTTCGAGCGTTTCGAGCGATTGACGCGTTTTATCCAGAAGCTTAGTAACACCAATACCCATGCAGCCGACAAGTCCAACAAGCAAGAGCTCGAGTGGGCTGTTACCCGATCCTTCGCCCCCGAGCTGCTCATTTGAATCCATCAGAACCGGATACCCACTTGGTCCTTGTGCCTGAAAGCGGCGCTTTCCCAGCCATTTCGCCTTTACTTGCAGTTGTTTCTTTGATGTTGTCATGAATACCTAAGCTCCTTTTCACAAAATACTTCGATTATTTACTACCCAAACGCCAAGCAACTTCAACTTCGCAGCTATAGTAGCCGCGCCGGTTAAAGCTGCTTGGCGTCTCATCTCTTCTTGTTTCTTGTTTTCTTGTCTCTTGCTTTCTTGTTTCTTGCTTCTTACTTATTACTCCTTGCTTCTACATTCGTCCCAGAATACTAGGATCTTTAATTTTATGATCATCAGCAAGCAGCACTAACTTGGACATAATCTCTGCTGTGCGTGGATCGCTGTCTGCAAAAGGCAGGAATAGTCTACCACGGCTTTGCGAATGAACAGGTAATATATGCAGTGCTCCCGTTCCTTTTTTGTGAACGATTCCACTGCCCATATGAACCGAATATTCGCCTAATTGTCCTACAATATGAGCATGCGCTCCCTCAATACGCACATTATCCACCTTCAGCAAGCTAAGCAGTTCTCTTGCGATGGCCGACCGCATCTCGATAGTCGAGTGACTCGCTTCGGGATCGACTCCTCCCGCATGTGCTACACTGACGACCAGATCCACATCTCGCATAACTTCAGAGAAGATAATTGCCGGAACCTGTTCGAGATGGACAGGCTTCATCGTCTCCCGATCGAAGAATTGTACCGTCTCGAGTGTTGGAGGCTCAATATCTGCTGGAGAGAACCAGTCTGCCATCGCATACATACGAGCAATCAGATTTTCTTTGTAATAAACTTTCTGCAATCCTTCTTCATAATCCACCGTCCATAGTCTGCCGCGAAGCAAAGCAACCGTACGCTGCGGCTGCACCTGATGACCTGCATAGCGATGAGACATTATACCTGCTGCCTTCTCATCTGGATCAAGCCTGTAATACTCGCGGAATACTTGCTTGAATGGCTGCTTGAGCTGACGTTCAAACAGATCGCGCTGGAACGCGCTCCATTCACCTGATTCATACAAATGAACAGGATGCGCCAAACTTAGTTTGGCATCAGCAATTAGCGTTTGTAAGGTGCCATCAGTCATACGTAATGAGAATGAACCGTCCGACTCATGAAGATAGCCGACCGCCTGATTGTCTGCACAGAACCAAACAAGGTGATGAACGAGCGGCGCAATTACCCGGTTCCGCGTAATAAGCCCGAGCTCCTTCGCTGTGAATATCGTCCCATTCTCCATCGACTGCTCGAAGCTTTGCCGCGCCCGTGTATGCTGATCCTTAAGCGACTTCTGAATTTCCTTAAGAAGAATAACCTGCTCATGCTTCTTCATTGCAGCCGGCACGCTTTTGAGCGCTTTGCCTGCTTTCTCCACCTTCAGCTCAATCGTTCCTTCATCATCGATATCCAGCCATAGATGAACGCCATTCACTTCTTGTGGGCTAAAATAAAGCTCCAGCTCAGCAAGCTTCTCCGCTTCAAGATCCCACATCATCCGGTTCACATCATCATAGCCAGAGCTGCGTGCCAAGTTCTCCAGTGCAATCGCACAGATCTTGCCTTCACTTTCACGTCGCTGTGCACCGAACTGTTTGCTTTCCTTCAAGAACTGCTGTACAAACTCATAGCGCTCCAGTGCCTCTTGTTTATCTCCCGGCTCAATCGGAAGCAGCGTATAGCTAAGCAGTTTATCCTTATTACGCGCTGTCCGAATCTCTTCTATCAGAACGGGTTTCACAAGCTTGCCTAGCGTCGCATCGGCAAATAATTGAGCCCGGCGATGTGAATTACCGCCATCTGTAATATATTTCGCACAGCTGTATAGCATCTCAAAGCGTTTTTCACCAAGCTGCTTATAAGCGTTTTTGAACCACTCACCATCAAAGGCACCATCGTTAAAGCTTTGCGGACTAATCGGCGAGAAGATCGCAACTTCTGTTTCCTTCTGAGCAGAAAAGCTTGCATTCACATGAGCATGGAAATACCAAGCTGCACTCTTGAGCCCTGGCCAGCCCAAATATTGCTGCACAATGTCAACCCACTGCGGAGCATACATGGCGGCTTCAAGCAAACGTTGCTCCTTGATATCTGAATCCGTAAGCAGTTCAGCTAGCAGCTCCGCATTCTCTCCTTCAGCCGGATAACAGCTTTGCAGTAAGGAGCTTAGCACTTCCTTCTTCGTTAAATTGCTACCATAGCTGTAGCCACGCTGAAATGTTTCCTTACCAAGTCCAGTCAATATGTCTGTAAAATGACGCATACCCTCGAATCGCTGAATATTCTTAGCCATCTCAGATACTTCTGTTGGCATATCTCCGCGGCGCGATTCCATTTCGACAATACGTGCTGCCGCTTTGCCCACAACGTCCACAATCCAAGGATAGCTCTTGATTATCGAACTGCCCCACTTGGCATGAGTCAGTGTACGGATCAGATAACTAGATAAATTTCCAGCAAGTATTTCTCTTAGCAAATGACTTTCTGTCATTAGCCCCAGCTCAGTAGCACGAGCAAAGTGTTGCCCCTGCAACAATGCGCTGTCCTTATACTCCATCAGCCTATAGCTGGCAAATGCAACGTAATACCACTCCTGGAACAGTGGTTCATCCTCACCAGAATCTCCGGCATGACGAAGCCAAAATTCAAGAAGCTCCGAAGCCAGCGCAGGATCAAACGATTCGTATCGATATCCACCCGAATTCTCCTGCAAACGATTCTGTGCACATTGCTCTACACTCATTCTTGAACGCAGGGAAACATAGATATCCATACAAAGACGGAATAGCGATTCATTGCCTGCTTCTTCAAGCAGCAGCTCGATGAGTTGCTTCGTCAGCCGAGTATACTTTATGTTCTTCAAAGCTTTCTCCAATTGCTCCGCTTTTTCCTTAACCAATAAATCCGAGTAGAGCTGGATAAACCATTCCTGATCATTGTCGTATGCCTTGCAAAGTTCCATGTCGGCAAATAAAATTTGCAGCATAAAAGATGGCGTAAGCCCCAGTTCCTTTGCCGCTTGCCTCCATATTTCCGCCAGTGGCAATTGATCCAGCACTTCCTTCGCATCATCGCGAGATTGCTCTCTGTATAAAGGCTGAATACGATACGTCTGATTGCCTAACAGCACTTTCTCTTTGTGTCCGCTATAATACTCTGCTTCATATTCGTAATCCTGATGCTTCTCAATTAGAGCCGCGAAGTACGTATAAACCGCAATAATACGCTCCGGTTCGCAGGATATTGCTTCCTTAGCCGCAGGATTACCTTGAATCTTGTCTTCAACTTTAATCCCACTAATTGCTGGATGATCAAATGCTGGTGGAATGCTTACCTGATCAGTCGGATCATACAATCCAAATCCATTAGCCAAGCTGTACTGCGCCTCACTCTTGTTCAACAGCTTATCAATCAGAACCTGCTCCTGTGACGTCGCACGGCCAGATCCATGATGCTGTTCCACTAGACTTAGCGTCGTCTCGAATAGCGCCAGACGCGCACCATCCTGCTGTAGAAGATTGACAATCTCTAAACCAGCTAGCCTTTGCTGTTCATTCGATGCGGATATCAATGTACTTATAGCCGTCTGCAACCTGCTATCAGCCTGTTTGAGAAGCAATTGTACAGCTACTTGCCGAATAGTTCCTGTTTTGAGCTTCAACAATGCCGTTGCCTTCTCTAGCTCATCATCCGCTAGCTCCAGCTTATGCATAATTTTAAGTGCTGCTTCACGAATAGCCGTGCTTTTGTCACTCAGCGCTGTCATCAGAAATTGACGCGGCTTGCCTGTTTGCGCATAACCAATCACATTCACCAGAAATGAAAAACGAAGGTCAGAGCCCATTCGATCATAGTAATCAATCAAGATATCCGTCATTTCTTCATTTCGGTCATAAACATTCAATGTCATCATGCGCTTAATGATATCATCAGCCGATAAGGAGACTGTTACCCAAGGAAATACACTTTCCTCATATGCTTGAGAGGCTCCTTTCAATTGCTGAAGAACATGCTGCAAAGCCATAAACTGCTCACGCCGTATTGCCCTATCTTCAGTAATAGGTGAATGAGTCAAATGAAACTCATGCGGCGATTTTTCCCAATTATATCCATATCCAATGTAAGAATCATAATAATAACAATCGACCATCCAGGCTAGCTGCTCAAGATCACCTGTAGCACCAGTTAGATGATTCGCTACTGCATGATGCTTAATATGCTGCTGATCAAGTTGCGACAAGAAATAGAGTGCCGTCATCTTCTTGTATCGTGGACCTTCATTCAACACTCGCTCGATCATTACTATTGCATCATCAACGTCTATATTAGCCGCTGCCCACAATGCAAAATAATAGACGAGAGAATCATTGCTATTCTCTGCTTCACGCAGGTAAGATTCATCTGTTAATGAGCGCAAAGCTTGCTCTAGACATTTGCGAATAACCGTCGGTTTCTGGTCAGAGAATCCAAGCCCAGTCCATGTATCGAGCGCACGAATAACGGAACTAAACCGCTCGAGGTTCTCGCTTAGAATAACTTTCATGATATACACAGTCGCCTCAAGTGTACCTTCATCCAAGCTCTCGACAATATGCTGACGAAGTCCTTCCTGCAGCTTCGCAGCTAGCAGCAACTGTATTAGCATGTCATAGCATGCTATATTATGGCTCATGACGATGCCCCGAATCATTTGCCTCGTCAAAAGTACCGTCTGATTATCGCCGAACATAATATCCCGCAGCGCTTCAATGACAGCCTCATTGCCAGTATCAATCTCACGAGCAATTAGATAACTCATCACGGTGTCATGGTACAGCACTTTATCGCGAAGTGTTAAATAATCCATCACGCTGAAATTATATGCGATATTTTGATAATATAAACTGATCAATTGAAGCAAGGCTTCCTTATAGTAAAAAATATGACGCGAACGATAACCTTTGCGATAATACGATGCACTAGAATAGCTATACTTCAGGCGACGCTGCAGCAGATCCAGCAATTCAGCTCCCCGCTCCGCACCAAACAGCAGCTTAAGCGCAGGTTGAAGCGGACCATCCCATAGTGTGTCTGCATCTGACATCGCTTGGAGCGAACAGCCGTATGTACTCTCTAAGCAGCCCAGGAATTCCTCCTCATTCTTTTCCCTGCTCTCATAGGTAGACGTCAGGTAAGTAAGCAAACTTTCCGCTAATGGAAAGTGCTCATGATCCTTCTCTTGCATCAGTTGTTCTTGAATAGCACCCAGACGTTCCTGTTCCATAACTACACTTATTCGTTCTGTCATTCGTAGCCCCTCTCCCTATCTGTACATCGTACCGGACAACAATGTTAATCGAATAAATGTAAACACTGCTCCTGGTCGTATTTCGATAGATTCATGTAAACTTTCCACAACAGAATCATCTATCAACACCTTATAAATTCCATCCTCAAAAGCTTGTATCGCTGTTTCAATCGCCTTAGTTACATTCGCTTTTTGATCATCATAGGCTGCCTGAAATCCAACCTTACCAGCTTGCGCCTGCTCCTCAAGCCGCTCTGGACTCAAATATGGAAAGATCGCCTGATCAATGCTTCGCTCGTTGAAACGACTCACCTGATCACTAACGATTGCGCGAATCGCATCCTCAAGACAGACTATGCCATCAGGTAAGGATGATTCAATCAGCTCAAGCACCGGCTTTCGCTTGCCAACCACCTTCACCCTAAAGTAAATCTGCATCCTATCCCCTCCTTTTATTAACGAAAGTGTACCACATCGGTTGCAAGTTATTTCTGATACAAAGTACCCATTTTTCTCTCGACAATGTCTAACTTCACTGCCTCTTGTATAAAAATAAAAAGAGGCTTCTCGTCCTATAAAAGGACGGAAATCCCCGTGGCACCACCTAAATTAGCCCGCTTCTGACGGACTTACTTTAACGTATCTAAACTTGTAATCTATGAATATTAGGCTGTCCGTCAAAAACAGATTACACTCTATCTTATTGTGTAAATTTATTTAACCTTACCTCTGTTTTAAGTATGGCCTCCATAATATCCATCCCGCGATTAAAGTGCTTTAACCTGAAATAAAGAGAACGCAGGCAATTTTTCGTATTCACCCTGGCTATAACCTGACTCCGACTCCTCGGCCAGCTGCAGCATTGTTCCAGATTACCGATCCAATCGGCTATCGACTGCTGAGGAAGCAATTCATTAGCTATCATCGTATCCACAATGCTAGCGATCCGTTCATCCTCTTCTTCATTGAAAATGTGCAGCTCATTGTATAACATTCCCTGAACAGCCACCAATACCTCCTGCTGCACGGCAGCGTCGCTCTCTCTGCATAACACCATTTCCACCAGCGCATCTGCTCCGTGCGCTGCGGAGTGAGCCCAACCTCCTTCGGCCAGATATCCCCGCAAATCTTTCTCTTCCGAGTAGTACCGGATTAGCGAATGCTTGAGGTGTAGAAAGCCGGAGTTGTCTAAATAAGGCTGCAGTCTGTGCCGCTGCACTAACAAAGCAACCACAAGTACAGAGAATGTCCTTGTAAATACGGTCTGGTCGTCCTGGCTTCCGATATGATAGAACAGATGCTGCTCGTCAATCACAACGGACAGGATGTCTCGAAGCTCCGTTTCGTTAAATAACTGTTCTTTAATGATCCACTCATAAAAGGTAGGGTAGATAAGCTCGTCCCGCAATTCGGGCTGAGGGTCCCCGATATATTGCAGCATTAGAGTTACGAAATCCCACAATTTCTCACCCTCATTAAGCTGGTATTGATTTTCTTCAATTCTTTGCAGATCAATCAGTAATTGTCCCCTTGTATCACTCACACATCCCACTCCTTCAACATTAGCATAATCTCTTCTATTACGATCTCAGGTTCATCATGATGGATATAATGTCCGCTTCGCCCGGCGATCCTGTGCTTGCTTGCCGTTGACAGTCGCTGGAAATCAGCTTGCAGCCTTTGCTCAATTTTCAGTATTTCTTGATGAGGCCATTCCTCATCATCGTTATCCGGCAACCCTCTTGTAATGATTGATAGAGGAATATCACTTTGCCATGAATGTTCAACAATTTGCTTATAGCTCTCTATCTTATCGATCTTCTCGCTATTCAACATAGGATTCTCGAAATAGGCTCTGTTTCCTGCGATCAGCTTCTCAGGCAGAATCTTTTCATAGGCGAGTTCTTTATACTCCGGTACGGCATCAACCAAGAGGATACCGGAAACCAGCAGCGGGTTAATGCTAGCAAATAATCTAGCAACCAGTCCTCCAAAAGAATGACCCACCAGAATGTAAGGGGGCTCTATAGGTATCCCGGATAACAGTTCGGAAAGCTCCTGAGCAAGATCCTGGCATGTCCGTGGAACGGATGCATCTTGACTCCTCCCAATGCCCGCTCTGTCATAAGAAAGAGTGGATGCAATTTGTGATATCCGTTCCTGCACCCCATTCCATGACTCACAGCTATCTCCCAATCCAGCTATAAAGATCACGCTAGGCTTACCTTTCAACGAGTATTTGCTAAACAGTTTGCGACCTTGGCTGGTATGGAGGACTTCATAATAACCATTGCTGCATTTTGAACGGTACATGCTATTCCTATGCTCTTGCATCAATAATTCCCTCCTTATATTCAAAGAACCTACAATATACATTCTTTTTACAAGAAAGTCTTTAGCATAAAAACTGTTTTTTTGTCGAATATGCGCTTTTTATCCGATAACTCCTTATTGAATAGAATTATTTTTCAAAAACTGAAGGATAGCATCGTTTACTAAGATTGGACTCTCTCTTAGCATATGCGGTCTGTGACTGCCTCCCGGTACAACAAGATACTGCGAGTCTTTAACTAGAGATGTCAATCGTTTCAATAGCCCTTCATTAGCGAAACCATCATGTTCCCCAGCGATAAACAACGCAGGACATCTGATACTACTGATCTGTTCTACTGTAAGCTGTGGATACAGCTGCCAATCAATGGCACTTTGCCGCATAAATTCTTGCCAATTTCCTTGATGTGCATCCTCATGTCTTTCTATCATTTGATCGATGATATCTTGTTTCCCATGCTCAATAAGCCATTCAGGTTCAAATTCCTCCGCACCTGTCGGATCACTAAAGCCACTATGACCTATCGTAGTGATCGTCGCTACTCGCTCTGGGATATTCACAGCAGCATATAGCGCAACACTCGCACCCAAACTATATCCAACAAAATGTGCTTGTGGGATGTTCATAAGATTCATAAACTCCAAAATATCTTCAGCCAGCTGTGGGGTATTCCACTCCAGATTCTCACATCTTGTTCTACCATGACCTCTAAAGTCTGGATAATAACAAGTATACACTTTCTGAAAATCAAATAATTGACTGGCAAAAGCCAATATCCCTCTCGAATAACCGCTATGTAGAAAAATAACAGGATCACCGGTACCCATTTTCTCAAAAAACAATTCCAAGTCCTTAACTTGTACGTATGGCATGATATCCGCCTCCTAACAAGAACGAATGTTCCTTTTTATTCATTATAACCCACAATCAGGATATGTCACTTAGCAAAATACCAATTAACATCGGCCTATTTGTTGTTTGACTCTTGCCAATAAAGGAGCAGCTAACGCTCTTGCCTTCTGTGCTCCTTGGGCGAGAATAGCATCAATTTGTTCAGGATTAGATAGCAATTCGTTATATTTATTACGAGGCAGTTCTAAGAATGAATCCATTACCTGAAATAATTCATTCTTGGCTTCTCCCCAGCTAATTCCACTTTGGAATCTGTCTCTCATTTGTGCAACTTGCACTTTGCTTGCGAACTCCGAATATAAAGTAAATATACTTGAGGTATCTGGATTCTTTGGCTCGCCCAGAGGAGTGGAATCCGTTTTAATTTTTTTGATCAGTTTCAACAGTGAGTCTGATGATTCGAATAAGGGGATTGTGTTATTGTAGCTTTTACTCATCTTCCTTCCATCAAGTCCTGGGATCACAGCTGTGTGCTCATCAACAAGATAATCAGGCAGCTTAAATGTCTCTCCAAACGTACCATTAAAGCTTTCAGCAATATCGCGCGCGATTTCAACATGTTGAATTTGATCCTTACCTACTGGAACTAGATCAGATTGAAATAGGAGAATGTCTGCTGCCATCAGTATTGGATACGTGAATAAGCCCATATTTACCCCTGTATCCAGATCAACTCCAGCTTGCTCGTTCGTATCTCTGATTGCCTTATAGGCGTGAGCGCGATTCATTAATCCTTTGGAGGTTACACACGCTAGAATCCAGCTCAATTCAAAAATTTCTGGCACATCTGATTGTCTATAGAAGATAACTTTCTCCGGATCTAATCCCAAAGCTAACCAAGTAGCAGCAATTCCATAGGATAACTCTTTAAATTCATTTCGGTCCTGAATAAAGGTTAATCCGTGATAATCCGCAATAAAATACAAGGATGTGTAATTAACATCATTAACAAGCTGTAGTGCTGGCTTAATTGCTCCAATGTAATTACCGATGTGAACTTTTCCCGTTGGTTTAATACCCGTTAACACAATCTTTTCTGACATCCCTAACACTCCTCTTGTATAAAATAAAAAAGAGGCTTCGCGTCCTATAAGGACGGGAAACCCCGTGGTACCACCTTGATTAGCCCGCTTTTGACGGACTCACTTTAACGTATCTAAACTTGTGTTTTAATACGCGTCTCTTGTAACGATGAGACTTTCGCCAGAGCCTACTTCAACCGTTTCGGTCCGGATGCTCAGAAGCCCAATTCAACATAATTTCTACACTGATTCGCACCAACCATCAGCTCTCTGGGTATGCCTTATGTTTACTCTCTTCATCATCGCAGTCATGATATTTGTAATAGATTATTATATTAGCAAAAGTTTGTCAATCATTTCCATCATAAATGTCGAGGTGAGTATGAATAGATGATGAAAATCGTACTTGGAGTAGCTGGAGGCATTATTCTAGCTGTCATTATATTATCCCTATGCTAGCGTTAATTCGAACTAACATCAGATACACGATTAAAGATATTTCAATATTCTTATTTTTTATGCTGTTATATGGATTAAATGAATTCATTTTTAAAAATAACTTCACCTATTACAGATGGTTTTTCTCAGGTTATTATAACGACCTTCTTGCTTCAGCACTTCTGCTCTCTTATTCGAACATCTTATTAATGATCTTCTTAAAGAAAATTTGCTTGAATTTTATCGGGCTCAGTATTTTTATTATCGTGGTCGGTTTATTCTGGGAATATGTTACACCGTTTTATAAAGCTTCAACCTCTGATCCTTATGACATACTCATGTATTACATAAGTTTTGTTGCTTATTGGATGATTAGAAAGCTTGTCCTGCATAGACACGATCAAAGATAAGTTTGCCAATTTCCTTGTATCCCCTTGAATTCGGGTGGACTAAATCCTGAGACCAAAAACTACTATCCTGAGAAAGCGACTGATCCCAAAAATCAATGAAATAACACTTGTACTTGTCACTAAGTGAACGTATGATTTCATTCGTTTCTACTAATTGTGCCTTTACTGCTTCTTTTTTACCCTCAGGCAAAGGCAATCTAACTGTGAAATCAGGAAGATTCCCAATGATAATTGAAGCACCCGACTTACTTAGCGCATCTATCATAAACGCCATGTCTTTCTCGTATTCATCGCGATTAAAGCGGCCTTTTAATATATCGTTTGCACCTGCAATAAGACTGACTAAGTCAGGCTGTAATGCTAAAGCTTCTTCTAGTTGTTGCTCACGGATCTCCTTGGATATCAATCCTCGTTTGGCCAAATTAGTGTATTTGAGTTCGGTCTCATGCAGCTCAGCGAAGGAAACTACCCAGCTTTGTAATGCTACTCCATCAACCTCATCACCTATTCCCTCTGTAAAGCTATCGCCCATTGCAACAAAATGCTTCCACATAGCAAACACCCCTTTTTTCGATTATTCACAATTATACTATTGGAACTATCAAAAGGGAAAAGTACCATTTCGCTTCGAGTATTTCATTATTTTCTGGTACATAGCCTTATCCTTTAAGTGCTTAAAAACAATCGTACCTGGACGTGTATTCACCTCAATGATCCAAGGTTTAAGATCTGAACTCAGACCAATATCGACTCCATACGAATGGAAGGTAGGGTAGCCACTACTCATATACACTGCCACTTGTTGACCGAGATCCTCTAGACTCTTGATGAAGAGATCTCTATCTTCTTGATCTAAGTACGATGACAATAATTGATCTAATGGATAGATCTTTCCGCCATTCATGAAATTTGTAATGACTTTGCTAGGCTTCGCCAGCCTACCTAATATCCCCGTGGTCTCCCATTCTTTATATTTGTTCTTTTGGACCATGATTCTGATGTCAAAGGGACGTTTTTGATATTGCAGCAGGTCGATTCCTTTTTGTGCTACATAGATCTTATCGCCACTAACATCCGTCATATAGGTATACATATCATCAAAGGTATCCAATATAGATCTAGTCCCATCGCTATGGATCGTACGATACCGAGAATCATTCAGCTTCTTAATTTGAACTACACCAAACCCTCCAAATCCATTATTGGGCTTAGCAAAAACAGTTCTATTCTCATTCAATAATAGCTTCATATTGTCGGCAGTCATTAAGCATGTATAAGGTAGATGCATTGTAAATTCTTTGTTTTTCTTGAGAAAATCATACTTCCCTAGCTTCGTATTCGGATATTTCATGATAACCAGTCCCTTCATCTCTAGCTTATGCAACTAGAAAACGGCCTGAATAGGTATCTATCCGATTAAGAGCATCCTTTCACATAAATTGGTGCTCTTCATAATGTTATTTATTTTATTAGGATACCGCCAAACGGGATGACTTCTCTTAGAATCCGCCGTATAAATCCGTCGCCTTCGATGTCCTGCTCAAGCTGGCTGTCAGATTTACCCGTCTGAACTAACGCATAGCCACGACCGACGATCTCCCAATGATAGTTCATATGTTGACTAGCTAATGTATTCCCATACACCCGTGGTGTTAATGTTGCATTCTCTGGATAAGCTACGAGACAGCCTACATCTATGTATGTCGGTAAATCAGGATCAAGTTCAATCCGATGAAGAGGCCCATGTGACAAGATACCAAGCTGTCCATCGTGGCTGGAAAACTTCATTTTCACCAATTCACGCGTAATAATGGCATTCTTAAAGGTCTGCACCTTGCGTTCGACTCGCATTCCTTCCGTATAGAACAAAATATGTTTCCATTCGAATAACAAATCACTGTCATCCTGAATCGGGATTGTCTGCATTGAATATCCAGCAGGCAATCCAATCATAAATTGAGAAGGTCCACTAATATGAGATTGAATCAACTTTCGTTTACGGTACATTCCTGTAATATCCATCAAACGATCTTCTCGCTGATTTGAATTACCCTGAAAAGATATAATCTGTCTCGGATGTAGAACGTGTATAGATTCCCCCTCTTCCAACCGAAGGGATACTGATTGTGACAGAATCGAGGTAGCCTCACTCCAAATCTCCATGAATAATCTAACTCCTTTCTCTAGGACTTCGCCGCCAGACCATTACCCTAAGAACACGAGTCGCTACAAAAGAAAATAAGAACAGACCAATAACAGTTAATGTACCTTTTATGAACCAGCTTACATGCTTCTGCTGCTGCTCATTTTCTTTCTCCAAAAGAAGAAGCCGCTCACTTAACTGATCATTTTTCAAACGAAGCTGCCCATTCTCAAGATTTAATTGCTGCATTATTTTCTCAGACTGTTCCTGACTAGCTTTAAAACTTTGTTCGATTTGATCATACTTGGACTGCAGATCATTAATATTAGAAGGAAGCTCGCTTATATCATTCACCCAATCCCATAATCCTGCATTCGCCCGAGGAAGAGGTCCAGACAAGGATATGGTAAACAAAACAATTAGTATGAATAAGAATATAAAAATTCCTTTTCTCTGATAATTCAACAAAGCTGTATCTCTCCTAGATTTATTTTAGTAATCAAATTATATACGAAATTTTGTCGAATTCCTATCAAAACCAATCACTAAGGGTCTTGATTCCCCAGTAATAGTAGCATCTAGAATATTTGTTGAGCCATCAAAGGATAATCTCAAATGATCATCGCTCTAGTTGTAAGTACATATGTTCTCTACTTTTATAATTACCAGCGGTTTCAGGCTAATTTCAAACAGCGCGCACCGATTGAGTATCGGCACGCGCTGTCTGCATAGTTTTTATATTCTGTCTACTTGACGGGGGTATGACCAGAGATTTTCTTTTTGATCAATTAATTGCCGCTTGCTGCCTCTGTACGTCCGCGTCGGAAGCTGACATCTGATTTGCCTGTATGAAGCTGCCACATATGCCAGAATACATAAGGAACAATAAGGATAAAGTTAATGATTCCCCAATACTTCATCACATCAGGGTTGAACCATGCAGTCGCATCCATTAGAGTAGGGAACAGGTTAGGGAAGATAGCACGAATCAGCAGATGTGTGGCTAAAGTATATACCCGGGCGATAATATATAGCTCAGGGCGACGTTTAATGATCGGATATAGTTCCGCTGCAATAAGAATACATAAGGAGCTAGCAAAGTACTGTGGAGTTTCTGCATAAACAAAGCCAGCATTCCAGGTTGTATAAAGGAAATTCCATGCTACGGTTGTATAGGCAATCAGATCACCATGTTTCTGACTAGAAATCTTCCAAAACTTCGGTGCGTACGGAATCGTTACACAGAGCAGGAATCCGCATAGCGCGTTAAACGTATTGCCCATCGTGGCATCTTTGATCGTAGCTTCCATAATATTGAGGAATAGTACGCCGTAGACTACCCATAGTACCCAGTCTTTTTGCAGCGCTTCCCAGAATTTTCCTTGTCGTTTCTCATAAGCTGCAATTCGTATAAAGCCAACAAAAATGGTAGGAAGTATAACACTTAGAATCTTAGCCCAGCGGAACCAGCCTTCAACTCCACCCATAAGCCAAAGCGGGAAGGTTAATAAAGATAAAATCCAAAACCAATTAGCAAATTTGTAGTGTTTACGCATAACACTAACGATGACCAAAAGCAAGGCGATGTAACCGCCCATTGCAACAACATACTGCCATACAGGAATATTACTCATTGTTGTTCCTCCTTAATTGGGATGTCTTAGTTGCTATGACACAGACACAAAAATAAAACATAACAACCGTTCGGTTTTTATGCCATCATTTTAGCAGTATAATATAAAGTGTGTCAATGACTATATGTATATTAAATTCTGAATTATTCTGAGGAGGAAAAATAGTGCCGACAAAGAGAAAATTAAGGATCATCGAAGCAGCTTATCGTGTTATTAATCAGGTAGGAATCAGCGGCACCACCATGCGTGGAATTGCCGAAGAAGCAGGGCTTAGTACAGGAGCACTCTATCATCATTACCGCAGCAAAGAGGAAATTCTGTATGCAGTGATGGATCATAGTTTATCGGTATCTACACGTATCGCTGAGGATGCCAAACAAGGTGGACATAGCCGTGATGAAATAATTGAGGAGATTAGCGCTAACATCTGCACAAGATTTAGTAAAATTGATGAAAATAAAATGCAATTTTATCTCGCTCAGGAAGCTATTCTGGGAAACGCAGAAATAATGGAGAAGTTCAAACAGAAGTATCACGAGTGGATTGGGCATACACAAGTGTTGATGGAACATCTCTATAACAAACAACCAAGCAAGTACAACAATGCACTTGCCTCACTGCTGATTGGAGCTATTGATGGCGTGGTTCTGCAGGTCCTGCTTGGTGCTAATACAGCTGAGATTAGTGATATATGCGAGGTTTATCATCATTTGTTAAAGGAAGGAATTCCTAGCCTCTTGGATCGTAATTCATAGATCCCAAAATACCAGGAACCATATGATTCGCGTATTAAGGGAACGATGTTAAACTTGTGCTGGATACGGTCGTCAGTGGACACGAAAAAGAGACGTTTCAGAAGCAGTGCTCCATTCGGATCAAGGCTTCCAATATACGTCTCAAGCGTTAAACGTATCTACTTTTTAGCTTGGTCTTCTTTGGTTGGTCCCATTACACCAGGAACGTGTAAGCCTGCCTGACGAAGGAGAACAGTCATTTGACCACGATGATGTGTTTGATGATCGATCAATGTTCTAAGCAATGCACCTCGAGGGATTGGGCCAAAAACGCTCTCCACATTCTCAACTATTTTTTCATCTGTTAAGTTTTGTTCCACTTCGGTTTTTAAGCTTTCTGCGATTTTTTGATAACCGTCAACGATTTCACTGGCATGCTTAGGTACAGTTCTCACATCGCCAACCGGCACAATATTTAAACCCACCTGACCACCGAAGAACAATGGACTTGTTGCTAAATGCCAGCCTAACCAACCAAGTGTGCTATGCCCTTCTACGATAGCTTGATCTAATTTATCATCAGATAGTGCTTCTAGAGCCTGTAAGGTCCCTTTTGTTGCAGTTGACCAATCTACTAAAAAATCATTTACTGTTCTATACATCCATATCTACTCCTCTCTTTTGGTACATCTATTGATTCATACCTTACATATTAATTATATCCCGATTATTTTAAATTACAAACTCACTTTTATTTAGCAGCAATTATCATAAATCGTTTTGAATTTGTCTTAATTCCCTTTTCCGTTCTATTGTCATCTATAAATTTTGAGAGTATCTCAAAATCATTATTATGTTTCCCGAAGTTCGGAATAATCGGCGTGTGTTTCAGTAGGAATACTAAATCTTCATAGGTCTCATAATATTCTGTTGCATCATATTCAAAGGACTGGATATCTGAAAAGCCAGCTTCACTCAATTCTTCCATATATCTATTTTTTAATGTTCCATCTACATTGGTATTCTGACCTCTTCCAAACGCTTGTGAAAGATTAAGCTTATCATTCTCGCTTACTTGTTGAGTGAGGAATACCCCGTCTTTCACTAAGACTTTTCCTACTTCTTGAGCATTGAATGGTGAGTGCCTACAAGATACCACATTATAATAGTTCTGAGGAAAATCAAGATTGTCAGCATCCATTTGCAAAAATTGTACATTTGTTTTATTAGAGTTCTCTAAATTATAATTTGCAGTTCGGATCATTCCTGATGAGAGATCTATTCCCACTAATAGTGAACAAGTATGGGCTATGGATAATAACGTTTCCCCTCCACCTGTACCAATATCGAGCAATCTATCCCGCTCTTTACATCTTTGGGTTACTTCCTTATAAAATTGCCACTTAACTCCTTCGGTTGTAGCTTTTATTTTACTAAAATCCCAACCGTTTAATCGTCCAACTTCATCGTAGAATTTCTTATAATCAAATTTGTTCATATCTAATATCCACCTTCCAAATAGTTACAATGAGAAAATAAAAGCCAGGATCCCTAGAGACAATACGTCCCTGTGTCCTGGCTTACAAAGAAAAATGTGCCCCGACACTTTATCCAAAGTAACAGTTCTCATAGGTCAAAAGGGCAAACTCCCCCCTTAACAGCTGGTACGCGTTTTACCCAGCCCGTGAACTAGTTACTTCGAACAAAGTGGAGATACATCCCATTTCACCTCAATTGAAAGTTTCATTTACTATAATCGACAACTAGGCAAGAACACAAGAAAAATTTTAAGAAAAAAAGCCAAACAAATAGCAGGAAATAATCCTGAATATGCTCAGCTTCGATATAATTAGTTGTAGTTATTCAACTGTTCTGGAATTCCCCTCCACTTTCATAGACATGTAAACATCAATGAGATCTTCACTGTCAACTTTAAAACCAAACCGCTCATAAAGACGCCTAGCAGAGCTTCCCTGTAAGACATTTAATGATACACGTTTTCCTATTACTACATTTCGTTCAAGTAATTGTTTTAATACATAACTGCCGATCCCTCTACCTTGGTAATTGGGATGAATATAGAAATGTTCCAATAAATATCCGTCATGCGTCGGTTTAAAGGCTATGCAGCCAGCGAAAGAAGAATCCACCTCAATGATCCAAGTATGAAAGGAGTCGAATGCATCACGGAAGCGCTGACGAACCTTCTCTTCATCAAACCTTCCTAACCTAGTTAAATCATTACGTAGTACAGTTGCACGTAAATTAGCAATTGTCTCAACATCGAAATTTTGGGATTGGCAAAGAGTAATCTGCTTCATCTAGTGAAATTCTCCTTATTATTTACCTCATTCATTACTAGTTTGATGCCTTCATCTATCTTCATTTTATCTACATTAGAAACATTTATTTTGAGTATCTTGTCACTTGCAGCATTGTTTATGTAATTTCGGTCAGTCGACTCGATCAACACATTTTTCTGACTTAACTTCTGAATTACTAGGTTAACATTCACATGCCGAGGCAACGTAATATGAGTATGCATAGATATCAAATTTGATTGCGATACCCCGTAATTATTTGGAATATATTTATTGATGGCAGAGAATAACTGACTAGAACGTTCCAAATACGAGTGCTGTATTTTATTTTTATGCTTTTCAAACATGCCACTTTTCAAATAAATTTCTAGAGCTGCTTGCGAAATCATTGAACTGTCAATATCCGAAACTTTTTTAAATTCTTGAAAAGAATTAACTAATAGTTTTGGAAGCACAACGCCTCCTACACGAAGCCCTGGAAACATAATTTTTGAAAAGCTCTTTAGGTATATGACACGATCATCTATATCATAGTAAAAAACAGGATTCGCTTTCTTGTCTTGTTCAAAATCTACTAAATAATCATCTTCTACAATATATACATCATATTTTTGCGCTAATTTAACGATTGCCTCTTTTTCTTGTCTTGAATAGGATGTACCCAAAGGATTGTGAAACCTCGGCATCGTATAGAAAAACTTAATATCCTCACAGGAAAATAGTTTTTCTAGTTCTTCTAAATCAATTCCTCTCGCAGTACGCTGAATCCCCATGACTGGCGTTTTGTAAATGTCTAACAGCTCAAGGTACAAATGATAAGTTGGCTGTTCAACTAATATTACTTTCTTGTGATTAGGAAAAGGCATTGCTGTTAAAATAAATAATGCTTGTTGAATTCCAGACGTGATTAATATATTTTCTAGATTGGTGAACACTTGATAGTTTTGTAACTGTTTTTGTATCTCAAGAACTAAAGAAGGCAACCCTTTTGGCGTACCATAGATAAATAAATCTTTTTGATAAGTATCGATAGCCCTATTAATACAGTGTTGAAAGTCATTGTAAGGGAAATTGAACCAATTGGGTGCAGAAGTCGCAAAATCAATTGTATTTTCTTCGTCGATTATTTTTCCCTTCCAATCTTTGCGCACAACATAATATCCACTTTTAGGCACACCATAGATAAGATGATGTTGCTGAAGTAGCTTTAATGCTTGAATAACAGTGCTCTTATTGTAGTTGTATTGCTCAGCTAAAGCGCGAATCGAAGGGATTTTCTCACCTTCTACTAAACTTCCATTTTGAATCAGTTTCTCTATTTTATAAAATAATTCTTGATATTTAAGCAATGACATCATCTCCTTCTGTACCGGTACACCTATCATTAATCTGCATTGTACATTGATATAATTCTTAATACAATACAGATGCACAGAGATTGTAGGCGAACAGGAGATGATTCACGATGTTAGAACAAAGAAAAGGATATTTTGCAGCGCTTTTATATGCTGTAATTATCGGCTTCTCATTTTTATTTGTAAAAATAGCTTTAAATTTTGCAAGCCCATTAGATGTACTAGCCCATCGTTTTACGATTGCTTTTTTAGTAGCAACCATACCCATTTTACTTAAGAAAGTAAAATTAGATATTGTAATGAAAGATGTATTAAAAATACTACCTTTAGCATTGCTCTATCCAGCGTTGTTTTTCTTATTCCAAGCTTTCGGCTTGGTGTATACTTCATCATCTGAAGCAGGCATTATCAATGCAACAGTTCCGATCTTCACGATGATATTGGCATCGTTACTGCTAAAAGAACATTCTAGTAGCTTGCAAAAAGTATTTATTTTCTTATCCGTTTCTGGTGTGATTTATATTTCTATGATGAATGGCCAAACGATGAATGGATTTAATATCAAAGGAATACTATTCATTCTTTTTTCAGCGCTATCAGCCTCACTATACAACATTTTCGCCCGTTCATTAACACGTAAATACAGTCTATTTATGCTCACGTATATGATGACTCTGCTAGGTTTTATAGCCTTCAATACGACTGCTATTAGCGTCCATATGATGAACAACTCTTTATCAGATTTCTTCTTACCATTTCTGAATTTAAAATTCTTAATGCCTATTCTTTATTTAGGGATTTTGTCTTCGTTACTCACTGCTTACCTATCGAATTATGCACTTTCAAAAATAGAAGCGACAAAGATGAGTATATTCAGTAATTTAGCTACCCTCATTACGATTATGGCGGGTGTTATTTTCTTAAATGAAAAGATGCAAACCTATCATTTGGTAGGGGCAATACTAATTTTAGTTGGGGTAATAGGAACTACCTTTTCGATGAATAGCAAGCACTGATTATGATTTAGGGCCAAAAAAAAAGGAAACTTTATTTAAAAAGTTTCCTGGCTGCTAATCTTCGTCTGGCTTGAATTTATCCAGCATGGATATGGTATCAATGAGATGGTTATTGAAAATTTGTCTGGCGATAATCAGCAGGTCAATAATCATAGGGTCACGCAGCGAGTACAAAACTGTGTTGCCATCCTTAGTGCCGTACACGATATTCTTAGAACGCAAAATACTCAGTTGTTGGGAAACTGCTGATCCTTCCGTACCTATAAGCGTTTGCAGCTCATTAACCTTCTTATCACCTTCAGCAAGCAATTCCAAAATCCTGATCCTTAAAGGATGAGCTAGAGCTTTAAAAAAATCAGCTTTAAACTTTTGTAATTCTAAATTCATCCGCTGCCTCCTTTGTTACGATTCATGAACTTGCCCTTGTATTTGTTGCTTGCTTAACGTGCACAGATTCTCCCTTGGGATTGGACAGCCGTGTACATTCCTGGAATGCGAAATGTTTGCATCCAATACATTTGTTTGTTTCCAAATTCGCTAGTGCATAATCAATTGCCTTACCTGTATGCTCAAAGAAATGTGGCTCTCCAATCATCTCATAAAGTCCTGTCTTCTTCAAAATCTCTTGAGGCTGATTCTGAATGCCGGATATGAGAATGATGCCTCCCTTATGCTGAAAATACCGGGCAACTTTTGTGAAATTCAATTCTCCGGTTGTATCCATATATGGCACTTTGGCCATTCGCAAAATCAATACATTAGGCATGCGATTGATCTTTTCTATAATAGACATTTCAAACATTTGTGCCGTTCCAAAAAATAAAGACCCCTCCACCGTATAGATGCTGATCTGCGGACAATCGCGTCCATCACTTACGATATGTGATTTGACTTTATGCTTATCATCTGATGGATCAGGCAGAACCTTATCAACTTTAAGTGTATCGCTCATTCGTTTAATAAACAGAATAGCAGCCAAAACCAGTCCAACCTCAACAGCAATTGTAAGGTTCGTAAATACAGTCAGCAGGAACGTAATAATCAAAACAACTGTATCGCTCGTTCTTATCTTGAGAACATGGGCGAATGCCTTGCGCTCACTCATATTCCACGCTACTACCATTAGTATAGGAGCCATACTTGCAAGAGGGATATGAGAAGCGTACGGAGCTAAGAGCAATAATACCACAAGTACAACCAGACTATGAATAATTCCAGACATGGGCGAAACTGCACCATTTTTAATGTTCGTCGCTGTTCTTGCAATCGCTCCTGTAGCTGGTATTCCACCAAATAAAGGCGTTACTATATTGGCTATACCTTGCCCAATCAGCTCTCGATTACTGTTATGCCTGGTTCCCGTCATTCCATCAGCAACAACAGCGGAAAGCAACGACTCAATCCCGCCAAGCATGGCGATGACGAAGGCAGGTTGAAGCAACTGCACGATTTTCTCCCAAGTTATTTCAGGAATTCGAAACGCAGGCAATCCACTGGCTAGTTCGCCATATGTTGAACCAATTGTAGCCACTTCACCTGGAAACAGCAAATAAGCAGCGAAACTTGTAACAACTAATCCTACTAAAGGCCCGGGAACTTTAGGGAACCATTTGGGTGTAAGCAAGATCAGAGCAAGTGAAACTATAGCTGTGATTACACTATACCAACTCAAGGTATCCAAATGGATAAAAATCTCTTTCATGTTGGATATAAAATCCTCATGCCGTGCAATTCCACTAAGACCTAGAAAGTTAGCAAGCTGTCCTGTAAAAATATTAATTGCAATCCCTGTTGTAAATCCAATGGTAACAGGCCGTGGAATAAATTTAATTAATGAGCCCAGTTTGAAGACTCCCATTAGAAGCAGCATAACACCAGCCATAAATCCGGCAATCAACAAATTCTCATAACCATATGTCAAGACGATGCCGAGAAGGATAGGAATAAAAGCACCTGTAGGCCCTCCGATTTGAAACTTCGAACCACCCAAGAGTGAAATTAATATCCCTGCAATAATTGTCGAATAGATGCCATATTCAGGCTTCACGCCTGACGAAATAGCAAAAGCCATACCGAGTGGAATGGCTATAATACCGACAATGACACCTGAAAGAAGATCCTTTCGTAAATGTTGAACAGAGTAGCCTTTAAATCTTCCTGAAAATAATACACTCACAACTAATCCCTTCTCCTCATAAACATTTGTATATTTGTATATTTGAATATTTGAATATAGATAATGTATATCACCAATAGCATATTCTGTCAAAGGGAATTAATGACTGTTCTATGATAAAACGGTTGTGAGTTTTTCAGGGATTACATATTCTGAACTTCTAGTTTTTCCATTTCTTTCTGTCTTTTCATTGAAACTACTTTACGACCATCCGTCCAAATTAACAGCAAGATTACCGTTCCCAATATACCTATATAAATTAGTCCCTTATCACCTTCACCAACAGGTTTAAATAAACTTGTCATTTCTCCGTATACCAAAAATGCAATATACAAGATTGGTAATATAGCCCCCCAATAGGGTTGTTCTCTTCTCGAAAGAAAATGCTGGGCCACTAAAATTGCGATTACTAGAATAATTTGAGTAAAAGTGCTCATTATGCGTCATCTCTTTCTTTTCTATATTTATCTATTATGACTTTGGCTACTTCTAAACTTAGACGCTCATCAATGACTAAATTCTTAACCATATTAACAAACTCAACATCTTCTTCTTTACTATTTAGTTCAATTTTTTTGATTAAAGTGTCCAGCTTGGTTCGTACTGTTGGATAAGATACACCATAATCTTTAGCCATATCTTTCAATGAACCGGAATTCAAAATAAATTTTCTAATAAATTCTACGTTATTTTTATCTAATGCCAAAAGCCAAGATGGAATCTCGTCTCTTTCCATATCGCACCTCCTTTTTAATAATATTAATATATTTTTTAATTTTATTCAAGTTTTTTTTAATATATTTTATTTTAGGTGCGGAGCAGCATAATCCATCCACTTCTGGAAATAATATCTCAGTCTACTCTCATAACAAAAATGGAGGATTACATGACTACAACTACAAATCTTTACGACAAACTTGGCGGTGAAGAAGTCATTGGCAAGGTTGTTGATTATTTTTACGGCCTCGTATTAGCCGATGATACCGTCAACCACTTTTTTGCCAACACAGACATGGACAAACAACGCCTTCACCAAACCAAATTCATTAGCTTTGCTCTGGGCGGTCCAAATCAATATACAGGGCAATCCATGGCGAAAGTACACACAGGCATGAACCTGCAACCTGTACACTTTGATGCGATTGTAAAGCATTTGCATGCTGCATTAGAACATTTCGGAGTACAAGAGGCCGATATCAATCAAGCACTCAGCACAGTCGCAACGTTGAGGGATGATGTGATTTACAAGTAAAAGCTTCAGGACAAATCGGAATTTGGTTCAATCGAGTTAAAGCCTGATATAACAAAGGATTCGAGGCCTTAAGGTGAGGGGTGGCTGGGATAAAGAGCGAGCGAGAAAAAAGCCGACCGAAAATCAGAACAAATGCCTGAAGAACGGTCGGCTCTGTGATAAACTTTATTTGCTCAGCGGTAGACTATGTAGGACATATGAAAGGAAGAAAAGGATTAAGAAGTTGATTTTTCAGTATTCTTTTTTTCCTTGAACTATCATATCCGATAGCCTAATGAGTTCTATGCTTGTTTAATAAAAGACTCAACGAGGGATTTAATTTGAATCTTTTCAATTAAACCAGTTTTTCTATCTGCGTCAATTGCATCAAAAAGCTCTTTTATACTGTCTCTCGTAATTTGGAGATCTCTACTTGCTGGAGCATGTCGGATTCCTTCTATCAATATTTCAACCTGTCCATTTCCCCAACTCTCTCGTATTGTGATGCCGGTTTTGTTTGGGTTCAAAATTTGAATTCCCGTGTCTGGACTTGGTTTTACCGTAAACCCATTAAATATGGTAGCTTGTTCAATGTGATTCTTAGCTTTATTATAAAAATCGAAAATTTTTACTGCCTCAATAGTCAAATTGTTAACCTCCTTTTTTTATCCACATTAGGCCATCACCTTATTGTAGTACACAAATTTAGGACTTAAACAACTTTATTATAAAATTAATCGACTTTTTTCGCAATTAAAAGACTTAATTATCTGGAAACAGTGTTACCCCTTAACACCCGATTTACGATCTTTTAACGATTCTGAATTTCTTGTTCAAGACTTAAGCAAGCTCTCTTAGCATCCCTACTATCTCCGAGTCTAACAGGGAATTAATAAGAATAAGGGCACCCTATTTAGGATGCCCTTTCATCATTCCTACACGTCAGTCGATGCCAGACACTGAAGCGTACTAGCACAATATTACTCTAACGTGACAAATTTCAGGTTGGTCTTTTTCAATAACTCGATAATAGCCGGCAATGCCTCTACCGTATTCTTATGTTCATGAAGCACAAACACACCGCCGGACGATTTTACTTTTTCGAAATACTCGATGATGTCCTCCGGCTTTTTCGCGCGCCAATCCTCAGGATCACGATTCCACAATAAAACCTTCAATTGTTGTTCCTTCGCGCTGGAAATGAGATCACCATTAACAGCACCGTATGGAGGACGGAATAAGGTAACAGGATTATGGGTAATCGACTCAATAAGGCTGGAGGTCTTCGCTAGATTCTTGACCTGCTCCTCAGCGTCTGCCTTTGTAAGCACACTATGATCCCAGGAATGATTCCCGATCGACATACCGTGCTCACTGGCATAGATGACCGCATCTGAGTTGCGTTCCACATTTTTTCCAACAAAAAGAAAGGTAGCCGCCACTTTATGTTCCATCAAAATATCCACGATCTTCTTCGTATATACCGACGGGCCATCATCGAACGATAAAGCGACGTATTCTTCTGGCAGCGCAAAGAAGCTTCGATCCTCACTAATCTCCATGACCTCGTAGTTCTTTTGAATAACTGCAGAATTATGGGGCAAGTCACCTATTAGGGGAGCCGTATCCTTCTTATCGTAATTAGCAAGCTTAACGACGGTGGCTTCTTGATCCTCTACCTTAATAGTAGGCTCGTTCGAATGAGCCAAATCCTTTTTCTGTGAATCGGTTGATGTCGTTGCCATCATAGTACCAAAATGTCTTTTTGTTGTGTTGGTATCATTCGTGATCCAATCGCTGTTGAACCAGATGCATAGATAGGCAAACAAAGCACCGGTTACCAGCAGCAGTCCCCTCCGCAGCATGCCTGGATTGGAGACACGCCTTGCATGGCGCTGTTCGCTTCCCTCGATCCCGGCCTCCCTCTTCTGACCGTCATCGTCATTTGGGACGGAAATAACCTTCCGTAGCTGGATCTCTTGCATCTGTGCCTTAAATTTTTCACTGCATGAAAAATAAAGCGTTTCCCTAAAGGTACCTGTCGTTCTGACTAAAGCGCTATAATACGTGTTACGATAAGGGTCCCACTTAGGGTAAGGAGAAAGTCGAACTCTCCCCCCGTTCAACGGCTGCAAGGCATTCAATTGTATATACGTAAATTCATCTATTTCAATCACGAATGAAGCTTGTTTGTCTAGATGGGAGATCCCGAGATTCATGTGGTAACAGCCATTCGGTAATTCCCCAAGCGACAATAGCTCCATCACCTGTGTGTTATACGTCTCCATTTCACTCATCGTCCTTCTAGCCGATTAGCATAACCTCAATCCGATGAAACCTCACCATTTTCGCTTGATTTCGCTGCAAAAGGAGATGTCATGCGGGAAGCAAAGTCGTTGACAATGTTAACAAGATGCGTCTTCTCCTGACGAAGCGTCTCGAACTTCTGCTTCATATGCGCATGCTCAATCTCGAGTTTACCAATCTTCTCCTCAAGCTCGTTGATTTTCCTGTTTTTCTCAGCAAGGGTATCGGTATTCTTTTGCTGCAAGGACGCATATTTTTGGCGTTCAACCTCATTTATACTTTTTAGTTCCTCAATCTCGTTGGACAAGGTAGATTGGAGCTCCCGGTAATCGTCCAACATCTGGTCCACTCTTAGGTTTTTCTCGGCCAGCCTCTGCTCCAAGTCCCTAATGCTTTTCTCGCGATCCTCAATGACTTTATTCATATTTTTCAGGTCTTTGTTTAACCGGTCAATTTGCCCGTTCGCATAGTTTAACCGATCTTGCATCTCGTAGTTGCTTGTCTCAACACGCTGCTTGGCCTGTATCATCTGTTCGACAGCAAATACCAAATCGAGAGATTTCTTATCCAAATGCGACTTTTTTTCTAAAATAGAGTTTGACTCTTCCTCGGCCTCTGACGTACTGAAATTTGCCAACGGGTCCTGTTGCAAATCCTCAGAAACCGTATGTTCAATAATGCTCCCCTCGGATTGCCGTTCAGAGGACTTCCTTTTTTTGAGGAAAGAAGAAATCATCGTTTTACCTCACCTTTTCTATAAATGTCGTTAATTGTCGGTTCAATCCTATCTATTATAATTTAATAACCCTTAAATGAGGCGGGACTAAAGTACCGTTTTTTGTAAATTAATAACTTTCATAGGTATACCTAGTACGGGAGAATCAGTAATCCTGGCTGAACTGGCTCGTCGAGGGCATCTAGTTATTTTCCATATCACAATTAAACTCTCCTCCCTCTATGAGGAATAACATTACTCATAGAGGGAGGTTAGTTCAATAACTTATACATTGAATATTTAAAGTTATAGAGCATTTCTTTGTAATGAGGAATGCTTTTTTTGGTTGAAAAAGGGTGTCTCTATAACAATAACAATATAATTAATAACAGTAATTTTTTATTGCATAACGATAAATTTCATGCTAAAGTCATATTAAATTTAATCATAAGTGAGGGACTTTTAATGAAACGAGGAACAACACTCTTTTTAAAGGCAGCTGTTATTTTTATTGGCATCCCAGTTCTTGCTATGTGCATATTTTTGGTGCCTGAGATAGCGAATTTTGCAGCACAATTGTATCCAGATATGACTTCTATCAAATATCTGGTTTTAATCGATTTGTATGCATCGGCGATCCCTTTTTACATTGCTCTGTATCAAGCTTTTAAACTTTTAAGCTATATTGACAAGAACAAAGCTTTCTCGGAATTATCAGTACGAGCTCTAAAGAATATTAAATACTGTGCAATCACTATCAGTAGCTTCTATTTGGTAGGCATGCCACTCTTCTATCTCATAGCGGACATGGACGATGCCCCAGGTATCATAGTAATCGGATTGGTCATGATTTTTGCCTCCATAGTGATTGCCGTTTTTGCTGCTGTTCTCCAAAAGCTTTTAAAAGAGGCTATTGATATAAAATCTGAAAATGATTTGACGGTCTGAGGTGAATAACATGGCGATTATTATCAATATTGATGTGATGTTGGCTAAAAGAAAAATGAGCGTAACAGAACTTTCGGAGAGGGTTGGAATAACAATGGCTAACCTATCTATATTGAAGAATGGAAAGGCAAAAGCGATTCGATTATCAACTTTAGAGGCGATTTGTAAGGCTTTAGAATGTCAGCCTGGAGATGTTTTAGAATACAGAAGTGACCAAGATAATCAAGGATAATATAGTTTGGTTAATAGACAGTGTGGAGAAAATCAGGACATCATATGACAATTATAAGGGAAGGTAGAACCATGGACATTAACAATCGGATTATTGACAATATGGATAACCCCCATGAGCTGGAGAGAATGTATAGAAAAGAACCCGAAGCTTTCAGAAAGTCATTCTCATATGCCTGGGAACAAAACCCTGATTCGCAGGTTCTAGCCATTTGGTTTGAAAGATTGCATTTCAAGGAGACTGTAAATGCAGAAAAAGCTTCCTTGCTTCAGAAAGATTTCTTAGTCATGGGCATTTTAGCAATTCTAGCTGGGATTAGTACCAGGATCATTTTTCCTTTTGTCGAACAGGGGGCCATAGCGCCAATTAACCTTGTGTTTGGTATATTTCCCTTTATCGCTGCCTATTTTGTATACATGAATAAACCTAACAAAAAAGTTCTTGTCACTCTTGGATCCGTATTCGTAATCTCAGGAATTTTTCTGAATCTGCTGCCGCTAGAGCTAACCGACAGTATTATCCTGGCTTATATACACCTTCCCATCATGTTATGGGTATTAATCGGGCTTGCATTTACAGGAAATGAACATCGCATTGGCAGCAAAAGATTAGCTTATCTAAAATTTTATGGTGAATTCGGCATACTCTACGGCATCATGGCAATTAGCGGAATGCTGTTATTTGGAATAACTAATCAGTTATTTACATTTGTCGGCATGAATATAGAAGAATTTTATTTTAGAAATGTCGTTGTATTCGGTGCTGCCGGTCTCTCTATTGTGGCTACATACCTGGTATCAAGGAACCTTAAACTTGCTAAAAGTATTGTACCCTATATAGCCAAAATTTTTAGTCCTCTTGTACTGCTCACTTTGTTGGTCTATCTGATAACGGTTATTGGGGTCGGAAAAAATCCATTCATGGACCGCGATTTCCTCCTATCCTTTAACGGAGTACTCCTGATTGTATTGGCCGTCACCATATTCTCCATTACCGAAAGCGGTACAGACGAGAAAAAGAGCATTTCTGATTATATCAATATTGCTCTAATTGTTCTTGCTCTTATCATTGACAGTGTGGCGTTATCAGCCATAGTGTTCAGGCTTTCTTCTTATGGGATTACGCCCAACAGACTTGCTGTTTTAGGCGTAAACATTCTTATCTGGGCCAATCTAATTTGGATTATGCTTTCCTATATGCGGTTTCTACTTAACAAAACCGGACCTTGGGCCATCCAAGATGCCGTTACTAAGTATTTGCCGGTCTACGGACTCTGGGCAGCTTTCGTTACATTTATTTTTCCTTTAATCTTCTAATAGAAAGGCTCTGTTAATGCGTCTTATTCTTTGTAAGATGACAATAATAGACAACAAATTTCTTTAATAAACGCAGAACGATTGTTGAGGAGCTTGCCTTGGGCAACTCCTTTTTAGTTAAACCGAAGTGGACCATTCCCGAAAAGATGAAACAAGCGACATAATCACACTCAGTCAGTTGATAACAGAAAAGGAGGTATTAACCATGTTGCGTATTTCAGGATCGAACGCCAATATCGAACGTCGTACTTTTGGCGAAATCAAGCCGCTATCCGCTCCCAGGCTTCTGGAGATTGCAGCCGATGATCAGTTTTGTACAGTCCAGCTCTTCTCCCCTCTCACTGATGAGGAAGCCCAATTACTGAATGCCTGTATCTTTGCAACAAGACCCGATATCAAGCTGAACATTCGATTCTGGGATGCTGAAGGAATCTGTGACTTGTCCCTCATGCGACATTTAAAGCATGTACGAAAAGTGCATATCGTCGATGCAGTCAGCGCCATCCATCTGGATGCACTAGCTCACCTGGAACAATTGGAACTGCTGGTGCTGGATATTCCGAAGTGCAGAGACTACAGTTTTCTTAACGAACTGAGTCCACATATTCATACACTAGGTTTGGAACTATCCGAAAGTAAAATAAATTTCACCTACGGACAGTTGTTGCGCTTCCCTGCGTTGTCCATGCTGCTTATCAAAGGACGCAAGAAGGACATTCATGAGGTCGCTAGCTTGCCCGGTATTCGCTCGCTAATTCTACGTGGAATCACTGTGGAGGATTACCGCTTTATTCAAGAAATGCCCGACTTGCACGGACTGTCTATCCAGATGGGAGCCAGCAAGGATTTCTCCGCCCTGCACGATCATAACAACCTGCGGATACTAGAGCTTTGGCAAATCAGCCACTTGAGCGACATCGGCTTTGCAGCCAAGCTGCCCCAGTTGGAATGGCTCTATCTGCATCAGCTTAAGCATGTGCAAGCCATGCCGAACTTCTCACAATCCACTCATTTGCACACCATTATGCTGAACGATTTAAAAAACTTGGTCGACTATGCTGCACTGAAATCTGCTCCATCCCTCGCCTATTTCCGAGGCTTCAGCACAAAAACCATCCCAGCGGATCGTTTTATTCCCGTGCTGCAAAATCCGTCCTTGCAAGGATTTTATTTTGGCATGGCGAACGACAAAGAAACCGCAAAGCTGGACAGCTATATCCGGCAATACATGCAAACGACGAACCAACCGCCTGCCTGGAAGAAGTTTGCCGTTTCTATTCATGGCTAAAAGGCCTATTACGTATCGCGTTTAAAGCTAAATACAAGAGTGGATTATGGAGGAACTCCAGCTAGGAGAAACAAGGGAAATATCTAATGTGTATATTGGAATATATCAGGTACACATTTGCACGAACTATATTCGTTACGTTGGCAGGTGGAGATCTTGTTTAAGACGTGGAAATCATTCTTTCAAATTCAGCAGTGCAAGAAAATGAAACTGGAACGCTTAAAGACGAGCCCAAATCACACGGCGTGGCCTCCTCACGCGATTAAGTGTTCTTCTATTTTCATAATCAGCTGCTCCAGATGCACCCTCCGTGCCTCCAAGCTCGGAGAATCGCACCACAGCACCACGATTTCTCTTTCACCATCCTCATCCGGCACTTCATCCCGAATATCCGTCAGATAATGCAAGATCAAGCGCAAGGACTCTTCATCGGCTGTGAATGAACGGATAGTTAGAAGGGATTTTTTTTCATCTTCATGACCGTAATCCAGCTTCCCCGTTTCCTGAAACATCAGATACAGTTCCGCAAGTGCCAGCGCTGTGTTGTCGTAGTAAAATTCAATATCTTCAACTGACTTCCCAAGAAAACCAGCTTCCTTCATGACTGTAATTAGGTCGGATAGATCCAAACACAAATTGTCCGGTATGCGGTCCTGCAGAAAATCGACTACATCCAAACCTTCATCACTTTCCAGTGCTTTAATGCCCCATGCTCCCATCTCTAGTTCCTCCCTGTTTGTATGGATTCCAGCCTATCGGAAGCTGCCATGAAATTCGTACCCGCTTCTTTCGGCCAACTGCTCTATTTCTTCACATTCTTCCTCATGGACGACAATAAGTACATAGCTGTCACTGTTGATGTCCAAATATCCCAAAACGATGCCATGAGGCCGCAGCCATTCAGCAGCTCTCCCAAGTGTTCATAGGTATCACTATCCGGTCTGATTGCGTGCGCCACGGTATACAAATGCTCTACCAACCTTCCTGTATAGCTACGCTGCCAAGCCTCGCAGCGCTTCGGATACAATACGGAGCAACTCTCGATAATGCTCCAGACTATCTATCAACCCGCAAGTCGTAGATTCGCACCTCGAATGTACCCCCTATACCTCCATTCTAGCTAGAAAATTACCAATCTCTCTCCCTGATGGCCGTCTCGATATCGATATCCACCTTAAACGCATGCAGGATCGCTTCTACGGTCGTCCCGATGGAATCCCGTGCCACAGTTTCGATTTCGCTGTCATGCTCATCGAATTCTTCCTGCAAATTGTTGATGGCGATCGTCATCTTATCCAGCTCGTCCTGTATCGCTTCATTTGAATACGACCCGCTTTCCAAAAACCGTACCACTTCCAGGATCTGCTCTTTCACCTTATCCACTAAAAAAGTTGGATAGTAGCTGTCCTTATACATGTCTTGCAAATAGTTAAAATTGGCATCCAATTCTCCTGCAGCTGTCAATGCCTGTGTAGCTTCCGCTTTGCTGAATGTGCACTGGGATTCAGCCTTTTGTTGTTTTTGCCATTTGCTATGGCTCCAATCTAGAAATCTGACTGAATCCTGATCGCCAGGATCCAGCTCCAGCGCGGTGCTTAGCACACCTGCCGCTTCCTCATACCGCTCCATATAATAATAGGAATAGCCTACGCGAAAATACCACAACGGATCATTTTTTCCCTGCTCAGCAATGAAAGCAAACTGTTCCAGTGCTTTTTCATACAAACTCAGATTGTTATAAGCCCGACCCATGCTGCTGATCATATCGTAATCCCTGTCCGCTGGAGGAATCTTCATCAGAGTGTCTACGATCTGCTGGTGTTCGTCATCCTCGTGCCACTGCATTATCTGTGCGCTTAGCTCTTGTTCCATCGTTGCCGTCTGCCTCCCAAGTGAAAATATGATTTTCTCTATTTTACTATAGAGAAGACTGTGAATGGAAATGTTTACCTTGATTACGCAGTCTGCCTCGGTCTGCCCCATCGTCCATTCTCGGTTTCCTTGCACAATGTTAAACCACCAAAAAGTCGTCTTAACCTTGAATTCTGACCGCTTATTATAAAAGCGTATCTAAATCATTAACCATCGCTTAGATTAATGTATGAAAAGTACAGGAAGCGAAAGGTTGTCAAATACAACTATATAACTCCATTATATTTGGTATAATCTTCGGTTGATGAGGATCAAACAGCTCTAACTAGATTTGGAATAAAAGAGAGATCGAGCCTTTTGCAGTGGCCGAGGAGGAATACAGTTCCAGATATGAAGAAAGGCGGGGTGTTGATGTGTTATAAAAATGTGTTGACACAAAAGTAATTAGGAACCATACTATATATATGAACAACAATAATAAAATAATAAATGACATTGACGCTATTCCCTCGCTTGTACAATCCAAGCGTCAGATTGATCGCTATAACCTAGACATAGATGCACAGGCTATACTCGTCGCGTCTAGGCTAATGGCAGCGGGGGCCAAGCTTGGACATGCCTCGGAGATTCATTTCTCTAGATTCGGTTTATCAACAGGTCGATATCGTTTATTGGCAGATCTTGAAGATAACGAAGGAGAAGAGTTGCCTTCGCAATTAGCGGAGCATCTAGGCGTTACACGTGCTACAGTGACAGGTCTTATCGACATTCTTGAACGAGATGGGCTAGTATCTCGGCGATCAAGCTCAGACGATGGACGTCAGAGATCAGTCATTTTGACGGAAGAAGGAGCGAAGAAGCTCCGTGAAATGGCTCCTGAGCATTTCGCTCGGCTGGAAGCAATGGTGGGCTTACTCAATATCGAGGAGCGCAGCGTATTTCTCGACCTGCTAGGCCGAGTTACACAAGGCATCTCAGCACTTACGGGCGAACTAGGCTCGAAACCAAAGAAAAACATCAGTAATGAGTAGAATGGGCTAGTGAAGCTAGCCTATTTTCACTCTTATATAGTTAGGTTCCTAATTATATCTATCTGAAAGCAAACGCTGAACAATTTAAAAGAAGAAGGAAGCAACTAAATGAACAAGATGAAATACCCGAATCAGACAGATGATGTTTACGGCATCAAGGCTGCTGGTTCCAAGAAAAAGACTTTTGTACTATGGCGTGAAGTTGTAATGGCCTATGCTGCTCCTGCCATCATGGCAGGTATCGGGGGATTAGTTACTGCCGATAGGGGTCTTCAAATAGGGGCATTGACCACAATCGGCGGTGCATCGGCCTTGATGGCCTTGATGATTGGCCTTTTGTTGCGCAGCCGAGTGGGCCATATACGATGGGTCATCGGTGCACCTCACTTGGTTGTGGTAGGGGTGTTCGCATTGGCCGGGTCCTCGTTTGGGCTATACGCCGCATGGGTGACATCTGGTTTACTAGAAATTATGATTCCGAGCAATCTCTTGGCCTGGGTCGGTCGTGTCTGGATCGATTTCCCGTTGTCTGGATTCATAGCAAGCACGATAGTGACATGGCGGTGGCGTCTTGCCGTCACAACTAATTTTTCATCCAAAAGGAGAAGAAAAAAATGATAGTTATTATGGGAGCAACAGGTACGATAGGCAGTGCGCTTTTGAAACGTTTGGTTGATCTTGGCGTACCCGTCAGGGCGCTGAGCAGAGAGCCAGAGAAGTTGCGTGATCAGATTGGAGAAAAAGGCCGATCGACTATCGAGGTCGCATCGGCGGATGCTTCCGACCCCGAATCGCTGCGCCGGGTGTTTACAGGTGCTAGCCAGCTCTTCCTTGCCATGTCCAACAGTCCAAGACAAATCGAATTGGAAACTTCAATTATTCGGATTGCCGCCGAATCTGGAATCAAACACATTGTAAAAATATCCAGCCCTGCCTTTGAGCAGAGCTCTCCAGTGGCAGTGGCGGGCTGGCATCAAGAAATCGAGAAAACGCTGAGGGAATCGGGTCTCACCCACACCGTGTTGCGCCCTTATGCGTTCATGCAAAACTTAATGCACCTTGCACCAACGATCACAACCCAAAATGTTTTCTTCGGCTCCATGGGCGATTCACCGTGTAACTTCATTGACTGTCGCGATATCGCAGATGTTGCCGCAGAAGTTCTGACCAACCGCGAGGTATCAGGCCAAATATATACGCTTACTGGTTCGGAGATTTTCAGTTATCCCCAGATCGCGAGTCAACTATCCGCCCTGCTTAATCGGCCGATAAGCTACATTAACATGGAACCCCAAGTACTACTCCGCAATCTTATCGAGCACGGGCATATGCCTCCTTGGCTCGCGAACCACGTTGTGGAAATTCAAACCATGTCTACGGTAGTGCCAGAAAGTCCAAATGACACTGTGAAGCGCTTGCTCGGCAGAGAGCCACGCACGCTAGACGCCTTTCTGCATGAGTGTGTAGAAAATTTCCAGTAGAGGCGGAGTCATGTAAAAAGGGGATATCCCTTAGTCATTTTCATGACTTTTGGGACATCCTCGTTTATTTTTTCATATGAACACATTCATTTTTTATATTATGAGTTTCTTATAAAAACGATAATTGTAATATATTGCAACTGATGCCAGTATTACAAAGATCCCTGCTTTTGTAATCAATGCAGGTAGAGGGACATCAATACCAGCAGCTATCTGAAACAATGACTGCACAGTGACCATGATACCAACAATTGAGCAGAGCAATAAGAGAATAGCTAACAAGGAATGGCCAAATGGATTCTTCCCTTTTAGCTGATACAAGCAGATGAAAATGACTGGACTAATCAGTCCCATGTCCAAAACATATGTAATCTCTGTTGTGTATACCTCAATTAAGGAAAGGGATTTACCGCTCCAAAGTGTAGGCATAATGTCTGGAAGCCATGCTACAAATAGCGAAATTCCAGATACAATCAAGAATATGGATATACCCTTAGTAGGTAAAGACCACGTTTGTTTCTGATATACATCCTTATAATCAATACTTAATAGAAGTAGAATAAACGCAAAGAACGAACAAGCAAATAAGGCGAGGTAGGCCAAAAAGAGAATGTTATATGTAACGCCTAATGCTATGCTTGCACTGTAATAAAGCACCACCGACATAATCGATACGAGAAACAACCTTGTCTTGTTATTTCGCTTTTTTCTCTCCTGGATTAAAGCAAATATTATTAATGGAATCGTTATGAGAAGCATCGTACAATCTGTCCCAATGAATATCGGCGCCCTAAAATAGGAATCATGGCTATAAACTCCACTTCCCCACATTTTGACTGTATCCCCATACTGATTAATGACCTCATAGCTATTGGATAAATTAAAAGCGCATAATCCTGTAACACTGATAATAATAAGTAAAACGATAGTGATAATTACCAGTCTATCAATAACGATTATTTTCTTCTGCATACGCTTCCCTCTCACTGAAAGAATATAAATATCCATATAGACTCATACCTCTAAATATAAAGCACCAATATATGCAAATCTATGACATAACTAACGCCATTTTTTAAAGAAAGTTTAATATCTCAGGAATAGAAAAGGGTACCAATGTGGCACCCCTTAAATGAGCTCTACAATACATATACGACTTTTGATTAGAAAGACAGTCGGGTTTTGAATAATAAGTTTTAGACTGAACTACTTATTTGATCAACTAACTTTTGACTGGGAGTGTTGTAATAAACCCGCTAATAGTTCTCTGTCCATTTTAATTCCACATTCCCTTAGGGATATCGCTACAGCACCTGCCACAGGGGATAGAGATGGCTCAACCACTCGATAGTCTTTATTGGAATTACCTTGTAGGACTTCCGTTAATTGATTGCGAATATATGTACTCCGGATCACGCTGCCAACATAACAAACCTTAACGCATTGCTCACGAAAGGAACCTCCAACCAATCGGATGCCGGTCTCTAGCGATCGGACCGCCTTGTCACAAACATTTCTCGCTAAAGGTACACCCTCAAGGGCAGCTTCGGTCAAAATCGGAGCCATCAATCCAAATCGGCGGTCTCGCTCCATTCGATCCATAATAAACTGCTGAGAAGCGCGTTCCCGAAATTCGTCATCAAGTTGAATACCCAAAAATTGCATAATCTTTTGTACAAGCGGTTGGTCTTCAGGCTTCACCTGTCCTGCCAATATTTTATAGACAGCGTCGTAAGATAAAAAGCGAGCTGCAGTGCGAGCATAGTGTCCAAAAGAGCCGTTAAACATGACCCGCCCTTCATCCGTAAACCCCATTATTGTCGATCCTGTTCCAGATATAGCCATTATTCCAGGCTCGAACAAGAAGGCACCGGCATGTCCGACCTCAGAATCATTAACTATCAATCTAGGACAGGATAGTCCTTCAATACCAATTAACAGATTTGCCCATTCCAGATCTTTCTTTTGTTCAAAACCAGGAAGTCCTGCAGTAAAATATAGAGCTTGATCTAGTTCTACTCTTGCAACTTTTAAAGCTCCCAAAACTGCTTCTTCAATATGTTTCTTGGCATGTGGGTCCTTATTGGGGTGTGAACTGCCTGATTCTTGATAAGCCATCACATTTCCCTTCAAGTCAGCAACCATTACGCGAGTTGTAGTACCGCCGCCTTCTAATCCAATTACATAAGATTGTCCCATCTGAGTTACCTCTTTCAATAAGACTTATTTATTTTTGTCTGCATTTACTCTTCAAAAAGGTATCTTATAAATGGTAGATTAAATGCCCTATTCAACTATTCGACATTGCGATTCTCATTTGTATCATCTAATAGCCAGTTCAAATCAATACTAAACTTATTCCACATTTCTTTCAATGTCTTAGCTGATGTCTTTGTTTTATATTGTTCAATCTCATTCAATCTCCCTTGTAAAATTCCAATTGCTTCTGAAAATGCTACCTGATTTAATAATTTATGTTGTGTTCGAATCGCTTTAACTTTAGTTCCTATAGTGTTCATCTTTTACACCTATTAAAATGAATTTGGGCCGCCCTAATATCTACATTAGGACGGCCCATGATGTCGTTATATTCTTTTAGCGGTTCCAGACTTTTTATCACCTTACAAGCATGTATAAAGATAATAAAGTTGTTTAATTTTCGGATAGCGAATAGTTAATTATTGCCCACAATATAACTTAAAATCTTGTATCTATATATGATTATGTTGATGTAGTTGTATTACATGTTCTTCTAAAATATTGACAGATAATAGGTTGCATGTTAAGTTCACGGTATTTATCTACTAAGGGGGTAAGTGAATAATGTCAGTTAATAAGATAGAAGAATATTGGCATATGTACGCTAGAGAAAATGAGTTAAACATGAGTGTTCCAGATGCATGGATGTTTGGAGATGGTTCCAAAGAAATGGGAGATGAATTAGGAAGTTTAGTTGTTAAAGGAATCAAAACAGGAACATGCGCTGCACATTGTGTATACGAGCTTGAAGGAGAAGAAATTCAAAAAGTTGGTCAATACGATATTGTATTGGATGGAGACAATAATCCATTAGCAATTATAAAATATACAAAGATCGATTTTTTAAAAATGAATGAAGTAACAAGTGATTTTGCAAGGTCTGAGGGTGAAGGGGATTTAAGCTATGATTATTGGTATAGTGAGCATGTTAAATTTTTCACTTGGGAATTAAGTCAGTATGGGCTTACTTTTACTCCAGACCTATTGCTAGTTTGTCAAACGTTTAAGGTAATGGATGTTTATAAAGATAAAGTATAAATTGAAGAAAAATTATGTACCTAATTTAACATTATATTACACAAAAAATATGGTATAAAAATCCGATTTTATACCATATTTTAAACAACTATTTTATTTTTTAAAGGACTTTATTATTTTTTAACAACTTTATTATTCGTGAACAAAGCATGTTCAGTGACATTATAGTTGGTGTCTCAGAGAAGTGCATTCGACACACAATGACATTAAAGTTAGTACAAGAATAAACAATTGTTGGTTTGAGATTATCGTCGTGAACACTCGTTTCAATAGATTGCCTTATTTAACGAAAAACAGGCGTCCTTTACACAGCTTATATGTGCGAAAGACGCCTGTTGATTTTCTGACACTCTTTCAGTGACCTTTCTTATCGATAGGAGGTTCCCCTACGATTATCCCACATTGGGATGCGGTTCTAGTACAACTTCTTTGTTCCTGTTCGACTTATCACGTAGGACAGGTACTGAGATAAAGGTCGCTATCAAGAAAGAGATCACACACAAGACCGCGATGACTATAAAGGTAATGTGGAAACCACCGAGCAAAGCACTGAGGAACGAACCAGCCAAGGCACCTAGGCCAAATCCTTGATAAATGATTCCGTAGTTCTTACTTTGATTCTTCAAGCCGAAATAGTCCGCCACAATCGCTGGAAAGACCGTAATATTACCGCCAAAACAGAATGCGATCACCGCGACACATGTGAAGAAGATGCCCGGGGTCAAAGGTATGAAGCTTAAAGTCATGACGGACAATGCCGTTGCGAGAAGCGCGCCAGCTACAACTTTCATACGTCCTACTTTATCGGACAATGTACCGAGAACGATCCTGCCGGTTGTATTGAAAATCGCCACCATAGCTACTGCATTCGCTGCTGTGCTGATATCAAGACCTGCAAGCTGCACACCGATGTCTTTGACAATACCAATCATATACAATCCACTCATACAAGCTGTGAATAGAATAACGAAGAGCATATACGCTTCTTTCGTACGCAGCATTTCTTTGACTGTATAGTTCCGTTGACTGTGCGATTGAGTATTTGCGTTCGCAGGTGCTTCCGTAATTACGGCTTCTTTGATTAAGAACGCACCAGTAATCACCATCACCATCACGATTAATCCCCAGACCAGAAAAGCTTGAGATACCCCCATGGTATTGATGAAATGCGCATTGATATATTTAAAAACCAAGCTGCCTGCCCCAAAAGCTCCCACCGAGATCCCCGATACTAATCCTTTACGTTCAGGAAACCATTTAATTAAATTCGAAAGCGATGTGATATATGCTGTACCATCTGCAAAACCAACAACCACACCAGCAAGTAAATATAACATCCACAACGATGAAACCTGCGAGCTAGCGATTAGCCCTACACCAAGAACAGCACCTGCGATCATCGTCAAGCGCCGAATTCCGATACGATCCTGAATTTTACCGGCGAATAGTGTCGCAAAAGCCAGTGCAAAACTGGTGATGGAGAACGTAATCGATACGGAGCTAAGCTCCCATCCAAATTTGTCAGCTAACGGCTGATTAAATAAACTCCACGTATATATGGTTCCTAATCCCATTTGTACAATGATCGTTCCAAGTATGATTAACCACCGATTTACCTGCGGCTGTTTTGCTTGATGCATTCTCATGATGAATCCCCTCTTTCTATTCTGCTATGATCAAGATGTGTGATTTATCTATAGGGAAGTGAAAGCCTCTTACGCCTTGCTTTTCACATCCTTATCTTACAAGATAAAACGCTTTCTTAATCCAAAAACGACATGAAATGACGGGATTACAGAATGAACTGCATTTATATATGCATCAACTGCCTAAATTCTTTGACTTTACTTCGACTGACGGGCACTTCGGCATCCATATCCCGTAGACGTAGCAGGTAGGTATTGTTGAACCATGGAACGATTTCATGGATTTGGGATAAATTGACGATATAGGAACGATGACAACGATAGAATCGATCTTGAGGCACCATGGCATGAAAGTCCGAAATATTCATCGGCATTGTATAGGTACCGCTCTTCGTGAATACGCTCGTCACCTTCTCTTGTGCTTCTGCATAGTAGATGTCATCGCTATCCGTCACGATATACTTGTCATTTTTCAGCAGATTAATACGTTTCTCCTCAGATCTTTGCCTGCTGTCCACAGGATTTGGACCTTCTCCTTGCTGCTGATCCCGTTCGAAGGCGGTCTCTAGCTTTCGTAACATCGCGCGAATCCGGTTCTTGTCATAGGGCTTCAAGATGTAATCGAAAGCTTCCAGTTCAAAAGCTTGGGCAGCATGTTCCTTATAAGCTGTTGTAAAAATAACATACGGTTTTCGCACGAACTTACTGATATTAGTCGCTAGCAGCATACCGTCCAGAGATGGAATGTTAATATCGAGAAAAATCGCATCGACTTCCTTCTCTTGCAGAAATTTAAGCACATCAAGACCATCCTCGAATCGTTCTACGATTTCAATGCGGCTATGTTCTGTAATCAGATACTCCAGCTCTTCACGGGCTAATACTTCATCTTCAACAATTATCGCTCTCATAGTGTCTCCTTCTGTATGTCAAAAAAGATATTCGTTCCTTGATCTAGTCGCTCCATCGTAACACCGTGCCCAAAAATGAGCTTCACACGCTTATGCACATTGAAAAGACCTATATGATTCGGTGGAACACGCTCCTCCAACACCTGTTCAATCATATCTTCACGGATGCCCACGCCTGTATCCTGCACGCCAATCCGAATGTAATATTCTGTATCTTTGACATAGATAGTGACCGTTCCAGGTCCTTTCTTCTTCAATATACCGTGGACAATCGCATTCTCCACTAACGGTTGAATGATGAGACTGGGAATCTTCACGGCGACTTCATCCACATCATAAACAACATTTAATCGATTTCCAAAGCGTGCTTTTTCAATTTCTACGTAATTCCAAACCTGCTCCAGCTCCTTATGGATATCGATCAATTCATCCGTAAGCTCCAAATTATAACGTAGATATCCCGATAAATTGACAATCAGCTCCCTCGCTTGATCCGGTCTTGTTCGGATCGAGGACCCAATCGCGTTCAACGCATTGAACAAAAAGTGAGGCTGAATCGTTGTCTGTAACGCCTTGAGCTCGGCTTTATTCGCCATCTCCTTAATCTCTTCCACACGGGAAACTTCCATTAATGTCGAAATGATTTGGGATAAACCGACCGCCATGGTCTGCAGCGGATAGGTAATTTCATGCGCTTTCCGATAATAAATCTTCAAGGTCCCGGTAACTTCTTCTCGCTCTTTCAGTGGAATAATTAATAAAGATTGAATGCCGGGCAGCGCATCGTCCAACGCATGGTTGCTTATCATGAACTCCCCGCTCCGTATTGTCTCTTTGGTCATATCACTTATGATCTCATGCCGGAATTGATAGCGGTCTTCCCCAAAACCGACGTAAGCGAGCACATTCATGGAATCCGTAATCGCCACAGCATCAGCTTGAATATCTTCTTTAATAATGGAACAGATCTTGTGTAATGATTCGGTATTGATGGAGCGAAAATAGGGTAATGTCTTATTCGCAATGTCCAAAGCTAACTTCGCTTGCTGCGCAGCGACTACTTCCCGCTCACTTTCCACATTCTGAATTAACAAAATGATCAAGCCCACATTAAATTGGCCTAGAATCATCGGTGTGGCAATTTTAGATACAATATCGATTCCCAGTGTTGTAGGCTCCGCCATGAATATGATCAATAGCATCGTTAATGCCTCAATGGCCATCCCGGCAAGGATCCCGATAAACCAACGTTTCGCTTTAGGTGTTCGAAGATGAATATAGCCGGATACCAGCCCCGCAATAATACTCGTGATCAGACATGGAATCGAGGTCACCCCACCGATATCGATCAAATAACGATGGATTCCGGACACCACTCCCACGACAAGACCTACCCATGGTCCGAATAAGATACCTCCTGCCATAATCACGATGGTCCGTACATTGACGAGCGAGCCTTCCACATCGATGCCTGCGTAGGTACCGAATAACGCAAAGGAACAGAACAGGATCGTAACGACGGCAAACTCCTTCGGTGTCTGTAATTTTTTTTGCAAAATCTGCTTGAAGCTCGAAATACGAGTTAAGAAAAACAAAATAATTAGCAATAATGCTGCCCGCTCGAAGAGCTGGAACAGCATCGTGAAATTTTCGTTCATGGGAACTACCTCACTTTATCACAATATGTTGTTATTTATTTTACCAAGGTTTGCTCTGTTATTTATTTTCCAAATCCATACAAATGTTCAATATACACTTCGTATGGAATCTATGAAAGAGACGAGACATATACCTGTTCCCACTCATTAAAGTCTGCAGCTGAACGAAAGGCAGATCATATCTGAAAAAAGAACGAAAAAAGCCGAACGAAAATCAGGAAAAACACCTGAATTTCGCTCGACTTCACGTTAAACTTTATTTACTTAGTGAGATACTTTGTGTGACATGGGTAGACTTATTTTGTTTTCTACAACACCTGCAATAAAAATCTTTAAACAACCCTACTCTACTGTCACACTCTTCGCCAAATTCCTTGGCTTATCAACATCATTTCCCCGTGCAAGTGACGCATAATAGGAAATCAACTGTAACGGAATGACAGATAAGGCTGGCATAAGCAGATCCAGTGTACGAGGAATGATCATCGTATGATCGAATTCCGACTGTAAATGCTCGTAACCTTCACATGTGATTCCAAGAACAGAACCACCACGAGCTGTTACTTCTTTGATGTTACTGACTGTTTTCTCCATTAAAGCTGGCTGTGTGACGAGTGCGATAACAGGGACATTTTCCTCAATCAGGGCTAATGTGCCGTGCTTCAATTCACCTGCCGCATAGGCTTCGGAATGAATGTAAGATATTTCCTTCAATTTAAGTGAACCCTCTTGTGCAACCAGGTAATCAAGTCCACGACCAATGAAGAACAGATCATTACGCTCAGCAATTCCCTCTGCATATTCACGGATGGAATCAGACTGTTCAAGAATGGATTCCACTTGCTCTGGCAAGCTTTGCATAGCGGCAATCGTCTGAACAATCTCCTCTTGTTTGATAGAACCACGAGTTTGAGCCATATACAATCCGAGCAAGTAGAACGCAATTAACTGGGAAGTATATGCTTTAGTTGAAGCGACAGCAATTTCAGGACCTGCCCAAGTTACTAATACATCATCAGCCTCACGAGCTACTGTAGAACCTACAACATTGGTAATTGCGAGTACGTGCGCGCCCTTACTCTTTGCTTCACGCATTGCTGCAAGTGTATCTGCCGTTTCACCCGATTGACTTACTACGATCATAAGTGTGCGTGGTGTTACAAGCGGATCGCGATAACGATACTCAGAAGCTACGTCTGTCTCAACTGGAATCCGAATCATACGCTCAATGACTGTTTTACCAACAAGCCCTGCATGATACGCTGTTCCACAAGCAACGATCTGGATGTTGCGGATACTACGAATATCTTCTTCAGACATACCGATTTCAGGCAAAAGTACACGATCCCGCTCCGGTGATAAACGACTATTCATTGTATCCCGATAAGCTTTTGGCTGTTCATGGATTTCTTTCAGCATAAAGTGTGGATATCCTGCTTTTTCAGCAGTAACGAGATCCCAATCGACATGATATATTTCTCGGGAAATAAAATTCCCCTCAATCGTTAATAAATCGACACCATCTCTTGTCAAAACAGCCATTTCTCGATCACCCAGAATGTATACATTTCGAGTATATTCTAGAATTGCTGGTATATCAGACCCAATAAAATTCTCACCTTCACCAACTCCGATGACAAGTGGACTTGCATACCGAACAGCAACGAGCTTATCTGGCTCATACTCTGTCAAAACTCCAAGAGCATATGCACCTCTCATCCTTTTCACAGCCGATTGAACTGCCTTCACAATGTCACCTGTATACAAATCAGCGATTAAATGTGCAATGACTTCTGTATCCGTGTCAGAGCTGAATTTATGACCACTCTCTATTAATTCCTGCTTCAAAGCAGCATAGTTCTCAATAATTCCGTTATGCACAACTGTAAACTTATGCGATTCATCCGAATGTGGATGGGAGTTTGCATCAGATGGTCTGCCATGTGTTGCCCAGCGCGTATGACCAATTCCTACCGATCCAACAAGCGGTGTTTCACCTAGTTGTGATTCAAGAACCGCTAGACGGCCTTTTGATTTATGAATACGTAATCCTTCTTGTGTATATATAGCCACACCAGCGGAATCATAGCCACGATACTCTAGCTTTTTCAATCCCTCTAGCAAGATTTCTTGAGAATTCCGATAACCAATATATCCAACGATACCACACATATATAATTCCTCCCAGAATGGTTACGCGAACCGCAAAGAAGGATGTAATCCCCATTCGCGTCCGTAACTTAGTAAGCCTATAGACTTTGTCCATACGCGGTTTGGTGATAAATAGTAATAAGCCCACAAATCTATTGAATTCGAACTACTCATCTCCACGGGCCAAAACAAAATAAATTCAGTACACATATAAAAGGACTTAGCTTCGCCGTCCATTAATTAAACTTTTACAATATCCCAAAAAATAACATGAAAAATTAAAGACTCACTGGCTGAAAACTTCAAAGTTCTTACTTCGAGTTTTTTACTACCAGTATCTCGCTTCTAATTTCTAAATTGAGATTATGAAACCAGACCGTAACCGTTAAAAAGAACGGACAGTAAATAGAGTTTTTTTATAATCTAAAAAAACATTTTCGAGCTTTTTGGTCACAATCATTTATCTAACCGAAACCTGAACTTTTGTAGCCATTAGGCAATAGTAAATAAACTTACAGCTATCATTATCCGCTCCATAGCTGCTTCACACACATTTCTTACATCCGTCCATATCCTGTTCAGTATTATGTTAGTGGCTTGTCGGTCCAGTCACCCAGACGTTTTCTCCAACTAACTTAACGGCATTAATCGAATGCCGGAAGGTCCCCGCCGAAATTTCGAACACCTTCACCTCGTCAACTTGCGAAGCCCGATCCAATCAATCTGATCGACTTCCTCAAGTTCTGGCGCTATTGTGGTACAACTTCTATCCACCTTTCTCTATTTGAGTGTTAAACTTATACTATCTTATTCATTTTGAAGTCTAAATGCAAATAAATTTGATTTTTAATTTATGGAACAGGTAAAAATTGGATCTCATACAATCCTATTATTACTCCAAACTAACTCTCGAGCGGCACATTTGGGCGTTATTACGACATGTCCTTCCGTTCTAGCGTCGTTTGCTTCCGCTTGGATCTCACACATACCTATTATTACTCCAAAACAACTCTCATGTGGCACATTTGGGCGTTATTGCGGCATGTCCTTCCGTTCTAGCGTCGTTTGCTTCCGCTTGGATCTCACACTTACCTATTTTTACTCCAAAACAACCCTTATGCGGCACACTTTGGCGTTATTGCGGCATGTCCTTCCGTTCTAGCGTCGTTTGCTTCCATTCTAGTTGCACTCCTTTGTCAGCTTACTCATCAAAAAAAGGAGCCATCACGGCTCCTTCTATACACGTATATCATTTAGATTAAAAATTCAATTACCGTAACTGCTCTTCAACGACCTTAACGATGCTGCTTACATAAGCTTCTACCTGCTGTTTATCTGGCCCTTCAGCCATTACACGGATAAGAGACTCTGTTCCAGAGGGACGCACAAGGACGCGGCCGTTATCGCCTAGCTGCTCCTCAACCTCGTGGATCGCCCGCTCCACTTCTACGTTACCATCGAGTTTAGATTTATCAGCAACGCGCACGTTTACGAGAACTTGTGGGAATTTACGCATGATCTGTTTCAATTCACTTAGCTTGCGACCAGACTGAACAAGTGTTTGTAGAAGATGAACCCCCGTAAGGATACCATCCCCCGTTGTCCCATAATCTAGGAAAATCACATGACCTGATTGCTCACCGCCGAGATTGAAACCGCCACGGCGCATTTCTTCCATAACATAGCGGTCACCGACTGCAGTCTTAGCTGCTTGGAGACCTACTGATTTAATTCCTTTAAAAAAGCCAATGTTCGCCATAACCGTTGTAACAATCGTACTATGTGCGAGCTTACCTGCGCGATTCATTGCATCGCCGCAGATGCTCAGGATATAGTCGCCGTCTACCTCGGCACCTGCCTCGTCCACCGCGATGAGCCTATCGGCATCGCCGTCGAATGCGAGGCCGATGTGGGCGCCATGCGCCACCACAGCGGCCTGCAACCCCTCTGGATGCGTAGATCCGCATCCAGCATTAATGTTGCGCCCGTCAGGCTGGGCGCCCATGAGCACCACTTCCGCGCCTAGCTCGCGGAAGATTCTTGGCGCCAGCTCGTACGCGGCGCCGTTGGCACAATCGAGCACCACGCGCATTCCTGCTAACGTGGTGCCTGCATCTACCGTCGACTTCACGAAGTCGACGTAACGTTCGCTCGCAGCAGTATCATTCTCGATGCTGCCAAGCTCGCCACCAGTTGGCCGAGGTAACGTATCCACCTCGGCATCAAGTAGACGCTCGATCTCAAGCTCTGTCTCGTCAAGCAGCTTAAAACCATCGCGTCCAAAGAACTTAATTCCGTTATCCTCTACTGGGTTATGGGATGCAGAAATCATAACACCTGCATCACAGCCTGATGTACGTGTTAAATAAGCAACAGCTGGCGTACTTACAACGCCAAGTCTAATCACATCTGCACCGATTGAAGTTAATCCAGCTGCTAATGCAGCCTCTAACATCGTTCCAGACACTCGAGTGTCCATTCCGATTAATACCTTTGGTTTATGTGCTTCACGTGTTAAGACGTATCCGCCACATCTTCCAATTTTGAATGCTAACTCAGGTGTTAACTCTGTATTAGCTACGCCACGTACACCATCAGTACCAAAATATTTACCCATCTATATTCCCCTATCTATACTTGTTAGTTTTTTGGTTTAGTATCTGTCCTCTTATCATCCTGCCCACCAGCAGCACCTTTCGTGCCTTTGTCTTTCTCAGGATTATTAGTTCCAGAACTAGTACCACTACCATTACCTACATCACCCGGCGAGCCATTAACCGCTCCCTCACCGGAACTCGTTCCTCCATCTGGATTAACACTTCCATTTACTTCTGTGGAACCACCAGCCGATTGTTTGGAGGTAATCTCAACGGTAACCTTAATTTCTTGTTGCTGCATATTCTTAATAAAAGGAGGTAAATTGAATGATACCTTCAGTTCATGAACACCTGCAGCAAGGTTAGTTACATCAACTATCGCCTGCACATCATCACTCTTCAGCTTAGCTATTCGATCCGGCGATCCCTCCAGAGGAAGACTTATCTTCCCTCCTGGGGGAAGTATGATTCTCGTAGTGAATGCTTCATTCTGACCAATCGCCTTTACATTCGTCAGATCGAGCACTCTCGATACCGATGGAACAATTTCAACCTTCACGGTAACTTTGGCCGGATCAACAAGTGACACTTTATTCTTAAGCGGTAATTCCAAAGTATATTCCTTCGTTTCAGTAAGTCCTTGAATGTTCACCTGTGGACCTTCATAGAATTCCAATTCATCGAGTACACTCTGCTCACCGAACACTCTCACTTTATCGACACTTTGCGTAACCTTGGATATGGCGAAGCCTGCAGGAGGTTCCCCACTCAGCTTGATCTGCAAGGGTATCAGTTTAAATGGCGTTGTTATAGGGACTTCCACATCAACAATATTTGGCGATATAGCAAAATCTAATTCCTTATTATACTTATCAACCACTTGCAGCTTAACCTGGCTTTTGACAGCTTCCTTCGCTCCCGCGACGGTAACCTTACCTTTAACCTTAATCCCATCATCAAGTAAACTTGTAGGTAGCGTTACATGTACCCGGTTCGGCTTAACAACTACTTCGCCAACCTTCAGCCCTTCTGCTGGGTTGCCAACTGTTTCAATTTCAACCGGCATTTCTACTTTCTGCAAATCATCAATAACAACCTTCACCTGTGCTGGGAGAATTTCAATTACATCAACTGTCGAAGGAAATCCTACATCAGTCAGTGGTAAGACATATTCACCTTTACCTACCTTCGACAAGTCTACCTCAATATGTGCTTTTTCTGTATTTACTTTGTTTAATGCTGATTCCTTGCCCCTGACCACAACATCAACGGTTTCATTTGAAATCGATGCTATATGTATTTGATTCCCATCTAGCTTAGTAACAACTTGGACATTCTTAATACGCTGTGTCCTCTCTACTGTAGAAGAATAATCATTAATCGTCTTCTGTTCGAGGTTTACAACAAGCCATAACAATATCCCAATGAGCAGCGCTACGATACGAACTACATTTTTATTACTTAACAGCTTATCCACGTGAGCGTCGCCCCCATTTCCAGAATGAACTCGACTCTCTCTTTTTGGTTTTGGGCTTCAATTCATCGAATAACTTCGAAATCAGGGACTCATCTTTAATATCCCGGACGATATGTCCGTTCATAGCTAATGAGATTTGCCCAGTTTCTTCTGAAACTGTGATACAAATAGCATCTGATACTTCACTCATACCAATTGCCGCTCTATGGCGTGTACCCAGTTCTTTGGATATGAAAGGATTCTCTGACAAAGGTAAATAGCAAGCCGCAGCAACGAGTACATTCTGACGAATAATGACCGCACCATCATGTAGCGGCGTATTCGGAGTAAAAATATTGATAAGCAGCTCAGCTGACACCTTAGATTCAAGCATTGTTCCAGATTCAATATAATCAGAGAGTCCGGTTTCCTTCTCGAATACGATCAACGCACCGATCTTTCTTTTAGCTAAATGGTTAGCAGCACGAATAACTTCGCTAATTAACTGATTGGTACTCTGATCCTCACCTATAATCGCAGAACGAGTGAATAATTTGCCCCTACCGATCTGTTCAAGCGCACGACGAAGCTCGGGCTGAAAAATAATAATAATCGCGATCAACCCTGTATCAATCATCTGCTTCATCATCCATTGTAGCGTTGTGAGCTGGAACCAATACGATAATCCCCAGGCAATGACAACAACGAGAATTCCCTTCATAAACTGTACCGCTCTAGTGCCGCGTAGCAGAAGGATAAGCTTATATATAACATAACTGACGATCGCAATATCAATAACATCTCTAAAGGAAAAATTGCCAATTATTTCCACTCTCTTGACCCCCAGACCAACACGGTAAATCATTCTATTTTTATTCTTTATATTCCTTTTAAATAATACCATAATTCACGATAATCATCTATTATTCCAAAGTCCTACAACCGTTATTACTGTAAAAAACAAGAAGATTCAGTTCAACGACCTTATAGAAAAGTAATTTTCGTAAGAAAACTGCTAAAATAATGTGTTTTTAATCGATTCTGTAAACATAAAAAAACTGCTAGACGAATGAATTCGTCTAGCAGTAATCCTACTCATAGTTCACGGACTTAAAAATATCCGTTATCTTATACCATAACCAACCAAACATTTCATCAACCTTCGTGATCTGCCCGGCAATACGCGCTGTAGATGCCATATGCAATGAACCATCAATAATGGTAATATTGCCTTTGATGTTGACATTTTCCCCTACCTGCAACTCTCCGCCTTGTACAACAAGATTACCATCTAGTGTGTGCCCAGGTGGAATGATAACGGTATTGCCTTTAATGACGATTTCTTCTAAATCAACGCCTTTGACGATTAGTTCTTTATCGCCATCCCACATGGAGAACAGACTTCCCATCATAAGCATCATAAACACAGCAGCTACAGAAATCGCTGGATGACGTTTCATCCAATTAAACCACGTATTACTCTTCTTTATTGGCAAATTACCCATAATCCGGTCTGTCATCCCGCCGGGCGCTGTAATCCCCGACATTGAACGCACTAATGCCTCGGATGTTTCCAGTCCATTGTAGCGCTCTCTGCAGTTCTCACAAGCAGCCATATGCCTACGCAATTCCCATGCGTCAGAAGCAGTGGCATCACCATCAAGCACCTCGTGCATTAAAGGAAGGGCCTCTCTGCAATTCATACTTAAGCCACACCTTTCAACATACCTCAACCATCGTGTAATACATTACGTTTAAGATTCAACTATGTTTCACTTTTAATAAATTAAAAAATACCATGTGAGCCTGAAGTTTCTAATTTCTTGCGTAGATACTCCCTGCCACGGTGGAGCCTTGTTTTAATCGTAGTAATGGGCAGGTCAAGCACATCACTAATCTCCTGCAAGGATAAATCATGCAAATAACGTAGCACGATAATTGATTTGTATTTATCTGGCATGTTATCGATGATCTTACGAATATGTCGCTGCGTTTCTGAGACAATAACTTGTTTCTCCGGCGTGTCCTCATCGCTTGGCATCATCGCATAGTAATCATTACCTTCGCCATCTGTTACTTCCGCATCAAGTGAGTAGGTAAGCTTACGTTTACGTAATTGATCAATACACAAGTTAGTTCCGATCCGAAAAATCCAAGTTGAGAATTTTTGAGTCTCATCATAGCGGTGCAAGTTGGAATATAGTCGCATGAAGGTTTCTTGCACTATATCCTCTGCTTCCTGTTTATTCCCAAGCATCCGATAAGCAAGGTGAAAGATTTTATCTTTATAGAGTTCGACGAGTTCAGCAAATGCACGCCGATCCCCGTTCCGGGCTAGTTTAGCTAGCCTTGTTTCAACATAATTCAATTCTTACTCCTCCAAACTAGAGAGCAAAAAGAAACTGTTCTGCATTCTTTATATAAAAGTAGCTGCGTTTCTTATAGTATTACTTAGAATTTATGAGCTGTGCAATATAAATTCCTTAATCATAAGAAAAGTCGAGCTCCTGAAATACAGAGGCTCGACTTTCTTTGTAGAATGCTAGCGTCGATCAGCCCGTATTGCGAAGTCCTGCAGCAATACCATTAATTGTTAACAATACTTCGCGTAGAAGAGTCTGATCATCCTGATTGTCCTCACGCAGAGCTCGCAATTCGCGAAGCAGCTCAACTTGCATGTAGGAGAGAGGATCGACATATGGATTACGAAGGCGTATCGATTCCTGGATGACAGGAACATTATCTAATATTTCTTTTTGTCCAGTGATCTTCAAGATCAGCGCGGATGTTAGTTTATATTCTTCAAGGATCAAGTTATATATGCGTTCTGCAATATTCCCATTCTTCATCATCGAAACATATTCTTTGGCAATTATCATATCCGCTTTGGCAATAGCGAGTTGTAAATTGTCAATCATCGACTGGAAGAACGGCCATTCTTCATACATACGTTGCAGAACCTTCATATTCTCTTCTTTATCCTGATAATAGCTTTGAAGTCCTGTACCAGCGGCATACCAAGCTGGCATCAAGTAACGACTCTGTGTCCATGAGAATACCCATGGAATAGCCCTTAAGTCATCGAAGCTATCGCTATTTTTGCGCTTCGATGGTCTAGAACCAATATTAAGCTCGCCAATTTCAGGAAGTGGCGTCGATTCTTTAAAGAACTCCATAAAGTCCTTATCACGGAAAATCAAATCCTGATATTTATTCATCGCTTGCAAAGAAATATCGCTCATGATGCCTTCCCATGATTCATCTGTAGGATCAGACTTAGGATCTCTTGATAGCTTGGAAGCAGCAATAAGTGCATGTGTCGCTTGATCAAGTGAACGATACGCGATACCTTTCATGGAGTAACGTGAAGATAATACTTCACCCTGCTCAGTAATCTTAACACCTGCGCCTAATGCAGCAACTGGCTGTGCTAGAATACTACGATTCAGAGGCATACCCCCACGACCTAATGCACCGCCACGACCATGGAAGAACTTCAGCTTAACGCTATACTTTTTGCCAACTGCCATAAGATCTCTTAATGCTGTCCGAAGCTCCCAGTTAGCTGTAATCACACCGCCATCTTTATTGCTATCGGAGTAACCAAGCATAATCTCAGTCATCTCTGTATAAGGGTCAATTGAGGCACGGTAAGCAGAAATCTCAAACAATGTGCTCATAATAGCAGGTGCTTCATGTAAATCATCGATAGTTTCAAATAAAGGTACCGATTGGATCGTACAGTTTACCTTGCCATTAGACTCTCTGCTATAAAGCCCCGCTTCCTTCGCAAACACAAGAACCTCGAGCATATCGCTCGCTCCTCTTGTCATTGAAATCAGATAGGAAGAGATACAACGTGTTCCGAATTCCTTCTGTGCACGATAGATCGTTCTGTAGACTTCAATTGTTTCATGCGTACTCTCCGAATAATGATGGTAAGGCGAAGTAATTGGGCGCAAATCCAATAAGATGGATGTGAGTAGCTCGATTTTCTTCTCCTCAGATAAATCACCATAGTTGGAGACAATACCCATTTTATCAAGAACTTCTGTCATGGCAAATTCATGCTCTTGACTGTGTTGTCTAATGTCTAGTGTCGCTAGGTGGAAACCGAATAATTCAACTTGCCGAATCAACTTCGTAATATAATTATCAGCCACATAGTCTGCAAAATGACTGCGCAAGCTACGTGCGATTACATGTAAATCTTCAAGAAACTCATCCGGTGATTTATACCGATGATTCTCAGCAACGTTTGGATTACCAGTATTATGGATTTTCTCTAACATATAAGCGAGCTTAATCCGATATGGTTCCTTCTCATTACGCCAAGGCTTATAATGCCACGCACCATTACCTGTCATGGATTCACGATCTTGTTCAATAGATGCTAATAATTCATCCGTTACGTTAATCATATTTAAGGAGAAACTTGTATTGTGATACAGATCACGGATAATGCGATCATATTTCTTAAGTGCCATTTGGCGATGAAGAGTGAGTGTCTCCCAAGTTACTTTAGATGTAACTGACGGGTTACCATCACGGTCTCCTCCAATCCATGATCCAAAACGAAGGAACGAAGGTACATGCCAAGCTTCATTAGGGTAGTATTTATTAAGACAACGCTCTAACTCTATATAAACATCAGGAAGAACGTCAAATAACGTTTCGTCAAAATAGAATAAACCATTCTTCACTTCATCAAGAACGGTAGGCTTACGGTCCCTTAACTCATCCGTTTGCCATAATGTAAGAACCTCGCCTAGTAACTTCTCACGAAGCTGTTCACGTTCACGATAAGTAAGCGTAGGGTTATCAAGCTCCATAACATCATCAGCGATCCGTTTATGAATGTTAAGAACTGCACGACGCATTGCCTCAGTTGGATGGGCTGTAATAACAAGCTCTAAAGAAATATTCGATAAAATCTCTTTCACTTCATAAATAGGCGTATGATTATTTTTGAGTTCCTGAATGATGTATTCGATAGAACCAGGTTGAACTAAATCACCAGAAGTTCGCTCATAATCCCGCTTACGACGAATTCGATGATTTTGCTCTGCAATATTAACAAGCTGAAAATAAATAGCAAATGCGCGAATAACCTGATGACGCACTTCTGGAGAGAGTTCACTTACGATCCCCTTAAATTCACGAAACATTTCTAATGTGTAGTTAGCACGCATCGATTTACTCATTTCGCGAATTTTCTCAACGATGAATAGAAGCTCGCTTCCGCCTTGATGTACAAGCACTTCGCCAAGAATATTACCCAAAAAACGTACATCTCTACGCAATAAATTATTGTTGGTTGTTCTTTGATTAGTAATACTGCCTTCTGTCATTTCTCCACCCCATCGCTTTCCATTTGTTACCGTAATTTCTTTTCCGAATATTTTACCACAATTCAAAAAAAGTCTGTAGTTATTTCTTCATGTATATAGTAAGAAGAAACGTCTTTGCGATCCAAATAAGGAGCAGCTACGTTTCTTGCTAATTGTTTTATTTACAAAAAAAGACCCATTACAGGGGTCTTAGTAATTATGTATGGAGCGGGTGATGGGAATCGAACCCACGCTATCAGCTTGGAAGGCTGAAGTTCTACCATTGAACTACACCCGCATATTCACTTCATAAATATAATGGTCGGGATGACACGATTTGAACATGCGACCCCCTGGTCCCAAACCAGGTGCTCTACCAAGCTGAGCTACATCCCGATAATATTTAAAGTGAAAATGGCGCGCCCTGAGAGATTCGAACTCCCGGCCTTTTGATTCGTAGTCAAACGCTCTATCCAGCTGAGCTAAGGGCGCAAAAATGTTTATGGAGCGGAAGACGGGAATCGAACCCGCGACCCTCGCCTTGGCAAGGCGATGCTCTACCGCTGAGCCACTTCCGCATGCTATTTGTCATTACCGCTTAACGTTTACCTCAGCGGCGACAAGAAATAATATAACAAATATCGAAACAAAATGCAACTGCTTTTGAACGTTTTAGTTGTTGGTAAATTATTCTTATTCAATTAGCTTTAATTTAGATATGAAAATAATTAGGACTATTATATGGTTTATTTATTTTTAGTTATACATACTAGTTATGATTCCAGGTTTAATGAAAGCGAACAGATTGCAGCGGCAAGGACGTACCGAAGAACTTAATGCCTACACATCAAGACATGTCGGACGTTGGGCAAGATCTTTACTGCGAGCTGCAGGAGCTAATGTTACCGTGCAAACTGGTGCACCTATTGTTCCGATACATATTCAAGGATCTTATAATGGAAAGCAGAGATCACAGCACTACCTGATCAAGGGATATGATTGCGAATGTTAAATCGGTCTGATCGGGAAGGGAAAAAATTATAAGGAGTAAATGCAGATGAAAATAAAGTTTTTCCCACTTATGAAGCAGCTTTTTCGTCGCTTTTCTAATGATGAAGTCAGTGCTTTAGGAGCGCAGATGACATACTATTTAATTCTAGCCTTCTTTCCCTTTTTAATTTTCATTATGACGGTTATCAGTTATACATCAGTAACAAGTGGTGACATCCTCAGCAGTTTAAAACCTATACTCGCCCACGATACCTATCAATTGATCGAAGACTTCATTAATGGCTTCTTAGCTGCAGATAACATTACCTTTCTCTCCATAGGAATGATAGGTACGATATGGGCTTCCTCTTCCGGTGTAAAGGCAATTATCAGAGGGCTGAATAAAGCTTATAATATTACTGAAGATCGACCCTTTTGGAAAGTTCGAGGCATTTCTATTTTATTCACCATAGCGCTTGGTATTATAATCTTGATATCCTTTGCGACACTAATTTTCGGTAAAATGATTGGTGAACAACTGTTCAAACTGCTCCATTTTCCAGACAACTTCGATGCGGTTTGGAATGTGGTTCAGTACATTATCCCTCTTACCGTTATGTTTATCGTATTCGAAGTCGTTTATTGCCAAATCCCGAATCGATACTTAACTTATCGCGAAGTAATCCCGGGCTCATTAGTAGCAACATTTGGTTGGGTTATCATTTCCATTATATTCGCATTCTACGTGAATAATTGGGGCAACTATACGAAAGTATATGGTAGCATCGGAGGTATTATCATCCTATTAATTTGGTTATATATAAGCAGTATCATCATTTTACTAGGTGGGGAAATTAACGCCACATTATCTTATTTACGTAACAATAATAAGAACAGTAAAATCTAAGGCATAACAAAAGGCTCATCTATAAGGATGGGTCTTCTGCTGTTCTGTTCTTGTACCTGCGTATGAACTTAATGAAGGAAAAACGTCTTCAGGCTATAAATGAAATTCGTACAACAGGTATTGAACCATATGTAAGAAGTAGTCTCATACCTAATCTATTTACTGCTTCACATCTCATTGATCTGCAAGATGATGTGGAACAAATGATCCAGATTGGATTACATACGAATCCTAAAGGTTCTATTCACACGCTGGAAGGTATGTTAGAACGCCCTGACTGAAGTCTCGTCGTCGCTAACACCATTGTTCCCATACTGCTTGTAACAGGTGTTGAGGCTAAGATCGTACCGCCACAACGTACCTTACTGTAACAAGTCCGAATATCTTCGAAACTACATTTGGATATACACATACTACTGAGACTACCTTTGAAGGGGTTGCACATATGCTTGTTTCACTTTCATCCATAAAGGTTAAATAAGACTAAGAGGAGCCTAACAGAGTAGATCAATTACTTTGTAAGGTTCCTTCATCTATTTCTATAATGTTCACAATGACTATGGTGAGTAGGATGATATTTACAAAGAAAAAGAAGCCTCCTGATGAACAAGAGACTCCTTTTTATATGCGCGTAGAGGGACTTGAACCCCCACGGTTTCCCGCTAGATCCTAAGTCTAGTGCGTCTGCCAATTCCGCCATACGCGCGCATCTGGATCAAATGAGCAAGTAGCTCATGAGTTATATCTTACGACATTTTGAACCAAAAGTAAACTACTTGTAGAAAATAACAAAATAACAAGATGGAATGAGTAACATCTTTGATTTAAACCCTCTTAGTCCCCTCGCTCCGACCGTCATTGATCTCGCGTTTGGTCTGAAGTCGGTAATCACTAGGAGTCAGGCTGCAGCACAACATATTCCAGAGGATCAATACTAATAGACACTTCGGTATGCTCCACATTCGGGTTCACGATAAGACCGTGGCCGTACTTAATTGCTGGGGCAAAATGCGAGCATGGGGACGCCAATGCGAATAAGCAATCAACTTCGGTGAAGGCAAGAAAAATATGTTTGCACTAGAAGGCACTACGATCCTTCGTCAGATCGACAAAGAGGTTCGCTAGAAATTAATAAGTTTGACAGTGGGCGAGGAGTCTATATCAGTGGCTTACCATATAGCTTTGAAAACAGCCGCTTACTATACCGTGCGATTCTCTGGAGCGCTCATAGCGAACAGGAGCTGAACCACTGGCTTAGTGAAAACTACAATGTCGAGGTTCATGCCTATGCCAAGGACGGCAAATACTGCGTCGTCAACAACACCTATGAGCCGCAGGAAGCCATTATTTTTCGTGGCGATGGCTCAAGCTTTCCCGCTAACGCTGGAAGCGAACGAGATCAAGTGGTACGAGATCTAATTAAGAAGGCTCTTCCTTTAAGCAAATATCTAAAGAGAAGAGTCATTTCCATAACATTCTTATTCCCTATATGTGCTGTAAGCAGACTCCATAGGTCAAATATAGCATAGATAATTCACTTGGTTCCTGCCGTAACCAAACTTGAAAGTCTGGATTAAATTGTGAAAAGAAGCTGAACAAGCACTTTTGACCGATGCCCTATCCCTCACGTTTGAATGCATTTTTTACAGGCATAACGAAGATTAGGTGCTCCTGAATATGTTTGACTGTATTTCATGCAGTCAAAATACTATAAAAGTAGAAAAATCGGGAATGTGCTTGATTTTGATTGCACGTTTTGCAGCCAAATGCTTATTCTAGGTAAATCTCATCCATTTGAATGTACAAAATGCAGGCAAATATATCACTAATCGTTTCTTCCATCACAACTTCTAGAAAGAAAAAGAACACACTGAATCGATGTGTTCTTTAGGACCTAAAATATATGAAAATACCCCTCGTTTTCGAAAAAACGAAGGGTATTTTGTATGATGCGCGTAGAGGGACTTGAACCCCCACGGTTTCCCGCTAGATCCTAAGTCTAGTGCGTCTGCCAATTCCGCCATACGCGCATATCGGGAAATTACTGGTGAGCCATGAAGGACTCGAACCTTCGACACCCTGATTAAAAGTCAGGTGCTCTACCAACTGAGCTAATGGCTCATAAGTTATAACTTACAACGTTATCGTTGAAAGTAACTAATGGCTGGGGATATAGGATTTGAACCTATGCATGACGGAGTCAAAGTCCGTTGCCTTACCGCTTGGCTAATCCCCAATAGGTAAAGAGTGCCGTCGAGAGGACTTGAACCCCCAACCTACTGATTACACGGGATCGAACCGCTGACCCTCTGCTTGTAAGGCAGATGCTCTCCCAGCTGAGCTAAGCCTCCGGAATAAATAGTGGTGACCCGTAGGGGACTCGAACCCCTGTTACCTCCGTGAAAGGGAGGTGTCTTAACCACTTGACCAACGGGCCGTCCTGGAGCTTCCAACCGGGATCGAACCGGTGACCTCATCCTTACCATGGATGCACTCTACCTACTGAGCTATGGAAGCTGGCTCCCCGAACAGGACTCGAACCTGTGACAACTCGATTAACAGTCGAGTGCTCTACCAACTGAGCTATCAGGGAATATTGCTTGGCAACGTCCTACTCTCCCAGGACCCTTCGGTCCAAGTACCATCGGCGCTGGAAGGCTTAACGGTCGTGTTCGGGATGGGTACGCGTGGTTCCCTTCCGCCATCGTCACCAAACAGTGCATTTAGAATAAATGCGTTGTAACA